>NZ_JBFAIU010000448.1:0-5101 GCF_040654855.1 Asanoa sp. NPDC050611 | reverse complement strand
ATCGCCGGCCGGCACCCGTCTGGCGGCCCCACCAGCCCGCGAGCTCGCGCAGCGGCTGGTCGATCGCTCGGGCCGCGCCCAGGTCGGGGCAGGTGCCGACGACCACCTCGACGCCCGCGTCACGCAGCCGGCGCACCGCGGCCGCCAGGTAGGCGGCGGACTCGCCGGGCCGGCGCAGCGCGGCCGCGTCGTTGGCGCCGATCAGGATCACGGCCACGTCGGGCCGCTCGCCGAGCAGCGCGCGGGCCACCTGGGTGGCGAGGTCGGTCGAGCGCGAGCCGGAGACGCCGACGGACGAGAGGTGCACGCGCAGGCCCGCCGCGTCGGCGAGCAGGCGGGCGAGCTGGCCGCCGACCGTGTCGTTGACGTCGTCGACGCCCACGCCGAGCGAGGTGGAGTCGCCGAGCAGCACCATGCGCACCTCGGGGGCGCCCTCGCGACCGACGGCGGTGCGCAGCGCGAGCCCGAGCTGCGGCTGCGCGTATCGCCGGTTGCGGGCGGCGACGAACTCGCCGGTCAGCAGGGCCGCGGCGGCGAGTGTGCCGGTGAACAGCGTGAGCGCGGCCGTGCGACCGATCCGGCCGACCAGACCGCGTGCCGTCATGCCAACTCCTCCACCGTGGACGGCTGCGCGTCCTCGCGCGCCGCCTCCAAGGGTAACGTCGGAGCGGCTCCGCGGAGGTTCCCGAACAGGCGACGGGCACCACCGGGGCCCGGACCGAACCACGCGGCGGGGCGCCGGCGCAGCTGCGCCCAGCGGCCCGCGGGGCCCCGGTCGCGGCCCGCGACCTGCGTGCCGCTGACCTCGGTGCCGGGCTGGCGGGCGGCTTCCTGCGCGGCCTGCGGCAGCGACCGGACGCCCTCGCCGGCGCGCAGCGCCACGCCCGCCTCGGGCGCGCCGAACGCGGCGAGCACCGTCGGCAGCATCGCCGCGGCGGCCAGCGCGTAGCCCTCGGCGGACGGGTGGAACCGGTCCAGGCTGAACATCCGGGCCGGCTCGGCGGCGAACCGCGGGCCGAGCAGGTCGCCGAGGGAGACGGTCCAGGCGCCGGCCTCGACGCTGGCCACGGTCTGCGCGGCGGCGAGCTGACGGCTCCACCGGCCGGCCAGCCAGCGCAGCGGCGGCTGGATCGGCTGGATCGTGCCCAGGTCGGGGCAGGTGCCGACGACCACGCGGGCGCCCGCGGCGCGGAACTTGCGGACCGCGTTGACCAGATGCCGCACCGCGATGTGGGTGCTGGTGCGGTGGGTGACGTCGTTGCCGCCGATGATGATCACGGCGAGGTCGGGGTGCGGCGTGCGCTCGAGCGCGGCCTCGACCTGGTGCGGGAGGCCGGCCGAGAGGGCGCCGACCACGGCGTGCCGATGCAGCCGGACCGGCCGCTGGAGCCGGCGGGAGACGCCGGTCGCGAGCAGCGCGCCGGGGGTCTCGCGGGGCTTGTGCACGCCGTAACCGGCGGCCGACGAGTCGCCGACCACCACCATCTCGATCGGCGGGCCGGAGAACCGGGTGCCGTAGACGCCGTCACCACGTGGCGGGGGTTCCTGTGCCTGCGGGATGCGGCGGCGGGCCTGCTCGGCCTGCCCGACGATGAGCGCGGCTCCCGCCACCGCTCCGAACGCCGTGACCCCCGCGCCGACGGCCGTGAACCGCGCGACCGTCCGGGCGGCGGTGCGCCAGGCCGCTGCCTCGGCTGCCCCCATTGGCGTGCCCCCCATGTGTGATGTACCGGCTACGAGGCTAACGCCGATGGGCGAGAAAAGGTGCTCCACGCTCCCGGAGTCACAAACCTCGCGCGGTTGGGGGTGGCGCGTTCTGGGCATCATGGGTCGGAAGGAGGTCGAAAGCCGATGGCGAAGACGTTGAAGCGCACCGCGGCATTCGCCGCCCTGGGCCGGGCCCTGATGGCCGGCGCCCGTGGCGGCCCCGGCCTGGGCAAGCGGCTCGCCGCCCTGCCTCGGATGATCAGAGCGACGGCCGGCGGAGAGTACGACGGCGGCATGCGGCTGGCGATGATGACCGCCGCGACGATCTACGTGGTGTCCCCGCTCGACTTCGTGCCCGAGGCGTTCCTGGCGATCTTCGGCCTGGTCGACGACGTGGTCGCGGTGACCTGGCTGGCCGGCGCCGTGCTCGCGGAGACCGAGCGCTTCCTGGAGTGGGAGGCGCGCCGGAAGGCCGTCATACCCGGCACCGTGCTCTCCTGAGCTGCGCACGTAGGCTGGGATCGACCCGCTGACCCGGCGGGGCGGACCCAGAAGGGCACAACGCCGTGCGCTACTACGACAACGTCGTCGACCTCATCGGCAACACGCCGCTCGTCCGGCTGCGCAACGTCACGGCCGGCATCGACGCGACGGTGCTGGCGAAGGTCGAATACTTCAACCCCGGCGGCTCGGTCAAGGACCGCATCGCGCTGCGGATGGTCGAGGCCGCCGAGAAGGCCGGCCTGCTGCAGGCCGGCGGCACGATCGTCGAGCCGACCAGCGGCAACACCGGGGTCGGGCTGGCGCTCGTCGCACAGCTCAAGGGCTACCGCTGCGTCTTCGTCTGCCCCGACAAGGTCAGCGAGGACAAGCGCAACGTGCTGCGCGCGTACGGCGCCGAGGTGGTGGTCTGCCCGACCGCCGTCGCGCCCGAGGACCCGCGCTCGTACTACAGCGTCTCGGACCGGCTGACCAGCGAGATCCCCGGCGCGTGGAAGCCCAACCAGTACGCGAACCAGGAGAACCCCCGCTCGCACTACGAGACGACGGGCCCGGAGATCTGGGAGCAGACCGGCGGCCGGATCACCCACTTCGTGGCCGGCGTCGGCACCGGCGGCACGATCTCCGGCGTCGGCCGCTACCTCAAGGAGGCGTCCGGCGGCGCGGTGAAGGTGATCGGCGCGGACCCGGAGGGCTCGGTCTACTCCGGCGGCACCGGCCGGCCGTACCTGGTCGAGGGCGTGGGCGAGGACTTCTGGCCCGAGACGTACGACAAGCAGATCTGCGACGAGATCGTGGAGGTCTCCGACAAGACCTCGTTCGACATCACCCGGCGGCTCGCCCGCGAGGAGGGCCTGCTGGTCGGCGGCTCGTGCGGGATGGCGGTCGCGGCCGCGCTCGAGATCGCCCACCGCGCGGGTCCGGACGACGTGATCGTCGTGCTGCTGCCCGACGGCGGCCGTGGCTACCTCTCGAAGATCTTCAACGACGACTGGATGGCCCGGTACGGGTTCCTGACCACCGGCGGCGCCGAGCCGACCGTGGCGGACGTGCTCGCCGGCAAGGACGGTCAGATGCCCGAGCTCGTGCACGTGCACCCGACCGACCCGGTCCGCGAGGCGATCGACCGGATGCGCGAGTTCGGTGTCTCGCAGGTGCCGGTCCTCAAGGCCGAGCCGCCGGTCGTGACCGGCGAGGTGGCCGGCTCGATCGTCGAGAAGGAGCTGCTGGACGCGCTGTTCACCGGCCAGGCGCACCTGCACGACATGGTCGAGAAGCACATGCACGCCCCGCTGCCGATGATCGGCGGTGGCCAGCCGGTCAGCGAGGCGGTGGCGCTGCTCGAGACGTCCGACGCGGCGCTGGTGCTGATCGACGGCAAGCCGAAGGGCGTGATCACGCGGCAGGACCTGCTCGCGCACCTCGGCGCGCGCTGATTTTCGCTCCAATAGCACCGAGTTAGGGCAAGACGCGAATTCTGTCCCATTCGGGGTGAATACTACCTCTTGGAGGTTTATTCGCTTCGGGGGGCGGTTTTCGCATGGCCAGGAAAGCCAGATGGATGGCCGCGGCGGCGGTGGGAGCCGTCGCGGCCGGCGCGTCGCTGTGGATGTTGACGCCGGCGGCCGCGACCGGGCCGGTGAACCCGGTCGAAGGCGGGCTCGGCTTCCTCGTGCTCGTCGAGGACGGGGCGACGCTCACCAACACCGAGAGCGAAGGGCCGCTGGCCGTCGGGGGTGACCTGACGTTCGGCGCCGGCTACCAGATCGCGTCCGAGCGCAGCGTCCGGGTCGGTGCCGGCGACAGCCCGCTGGTGATCGGCGGCCGGGCGCTGATCGGCGCGCCCGAGGTCGTCGACGCGGCGGTGTTGAAGGCCGACGACGCGGGAGTGGTCATCCGGGCCGCGGACCCGCCGGGCGCCGTGGGCCGCAAGGCCAGCCTCGCCGCGCAGGACGCACTCGACTTCGAGGGCGTGTTCGCCACCTTCAGGGAGCGTTCGGCCCAGTTCGCCACCTGCACCGCGACGGTCCGGCTGCGCAGTTCCGGGGGCGGTGACCTGGCGCGGCCGGTCAACACACCCGGCACGCGCGCGTACCTGTCGCTGACGCCCAACCAGACCAACGTGCTCAACCTGACCGGCGACGAGTTCAACAACCTGTCCGACCTGACGTTCAACACGCAGCCGAGCGCGGCGACGCCGTTGCTGATCAATGTGGACACCGGCGACAGCTACGAGTGGCGGACCGCCAACTTCGCCGGGATCAGCGACAACCAGGCGCCGTTCATCCTGATGAACTTCCCGAATGCCACCGCGATCACCCAGGTCGGCGCGGACACCGCCGAGGGCACCATCTATGCGCCCGGTGCCGCGTTCACCGACGTCAACACCGCCAACAACGAGGGAAACCTGGTGGTACGCAGCTACACGCACGGCACGGCGGCGACCGACGGCGGCGAGACGCACGACCTGCCCTTCAACACGACACTCCAGTGCGGGGCGGCCGGATCGGACGAGCCGGTCGCCTCGCGTACGGCGTCCGCGGCGGGACCGACGACGCCGGTCGCGCGGCCCACGAAGCCCGTCGCCTCGAAGTCACCGCGGCCGCGGCCCCGGCCGAGCGCGACGGTGGTGACGCGGCCCGTCGACGAACCGGGGCCGCTGGACAGCAAGTTCCCCTGGTCGTGGCCGAGCGAGCCGGCGTTCCTGCCGGAGCCGTCGGACGACGCCCCCATCTTTGCTCCGCCCGCCGGTGAGCCGCCGGTCGCGTCCGGCGAGGAGCCGGTCGCTGGTGCCGGCACGCCGCCGGCGGCGGGCGGTGAGCCGGCAGCCGGCGCCGGTGACCCGGCCGTCGGTGATGCGGCCGCTGGTGACCCGGCTGTTGGTGATCCGGGC
>NZ_JBFAIU010000447.1:0-5141 GCF_040654855.1 Asanoa sp. NPDC050611 | reverse complement strand
CGTCCTCTCCACGGTGATGGACGCGGCGGACCGCGACTACCGCGTCTACGTCCTCTCCGACGGCGTCGCCGACTCCGACCCCGAACTGCACGACAGCCGGGTCGACCGGAGGTCGCCGCCGTTCTCGGCCCAGTCGGCGCGGGCGGCGCCTGCCATCATGGCGAGGGCCGATCCGCCAGACCCCGGCCTGGACGACAAGGCGAACTCCTCTGGGCAACGACGGGAAGCGAGCGCCGCCCGCGACGATCGGCTAGTTTGCCGGTCGTGTCAACACCGCGGAGCGTCACGCTGCTCGCGCTCGTGCTCACCGTCGCCCTGTTCGGCGTGGTGGTCGCGATGCCAGGCGCCTTCGAGCGCTCCGACGCGTCGTCCGGCGGGGAAGGCATCCAGTGGCGCAAGAGGTTGCCGTCGGCACTGCTCGACGGCGCCTACGTCGGCGGGGTCGTGGTGCTGCGGCGGGAGGGCGGCATCGTCGAGGCGTTCACCGCCGACCGGGCGGGCCGCCGGCTGTGGGCACGCGAAGCCGACTGGTTCGGGGTCGCCGGCTACGACGAGGACGCGGTGGTCGTCGTCGACAAGGTCGACGGCTCCGGCTTCGACGTGCTCGACCCGGCGAGTGGCTCGGTGCGGTGGACCGAACCCGACGCGGATGTGGTGGGGACCTACTGGGACTCCATCGTGAGTGTCCAATGTCCGCGGATGGAGGACGCGACCGATCGCTGTGATCTCACCCGCCGCCGTCGGCCCGAGCAGCCTGGAGCGGCGTGGGTGGAGAGCTGGCGGACGCCGATCCCACCGCCGATCGGCCCGCCGCTCGCACCACGACCGTTCTCGACCGGCAGCCTCAACCCGCTCGGCTGGCAGAGCCTCACGAAAGAGCCGCAGGCGGAGCCGCGCTTCCTGGCGATCGAGACGACAGCGGCCGTCTCCTTGGTGGACGTCGCCACCGGCCGGCTGGTCCGCGACGTCGGCGTCCCGGAGGCGACGCGGGTGGTCGCCGCGGAGGACCGGCTCCTCTACACCGCGGTCGCCTGGCGCGACGGGCGTTGCGGTTACGACGTGTGGGCACAGGAGGTGGCGCGCCCCCGCGAGACCTGGCGCAAGAGCGACGAGCTGGACCTGGGCACCGCCGAACCGCAATGGGGTTGCCGCGACCCCGACACCGTGTTCGGCGGCTACGGCATCATCCGTTCCCGCTGGCAGGGGCGCGAACTGCTCCTGTCGGCGACGGACGGCAGCACGATGTGGCTCGGTGACCCGCACGACGAGCTGCTCGCCACGGACGGGCGGGTCGTGCTCGCGGTCGACAGCGCGGACCGGCGCAAGATCAAGACGGTGGACGTGCCACGCCGGCAGATCTGGGAGAACCGACTGCCGGGCGAACCCCGCATGGCCGCGCTCGAGCCGAACGCAGCCGTCATCGGCGGAGACGACTGGCTACAGATCCGGATCCCGGGTTCAGTGTGGGACTTCGAGGGCTCCTACTCGCCGGTGTTCGTGTCCATGTCGGGCTCGCTGTTGTCCGAGCCCGACGACTACGTCACCTTCGTCCGCACCTCGACCGCGCCCTGACGCGGTCAGCCGGCCAGGAACCGCTCGAGCGCCTCCACCACGAGGGCGTGGTCGTCCCCCTGCGGAAGGCCGGATACCGTGACGGTGCCGACGACGCCGACGTCACGGACCCGGATCGGGAACGAGCCGCCGTGCGCGGCGTAGTCGGCGGGTTCGACGCCGGCGTCGGCATCGAGGGTGCGTCCCTGCGCGAGCAGCCGCCGACCGACCAGGTACGAGGCGGCGTTGAAGCGGTTGACGACCCGGACCTTACGATTGATCCACTCGTCGTTGTCGGGCGCGGTCCCGGGCAGGGCGGCGTGGAAGAGCTGGTGCCCGTGCCGGCGGATGTCGACGGTGACGGGCAGCTCGCGCTCCTGCGCCAGCGCCACGACCAGGGATCCGAGCCGCCACGCGTCGTCGTTGTCGAACCGGGCGAACAGCAGCCGCCGCTCCTGCTCCTCGAGCTCGGCGATCAACGCGCCGAGATCCTGCTCCGAACCGGTCATGACCTTCTCCCTACCTCGTGTCTGCGGTCCGAGGCTAAGCGAGCGACAAGATCGACGACCCGGCGGGCGGCCGCGACCATCGCGCCTCAGTTCCACATCTACAAATAGCTTCCTGGAGGTCACACGGTCCGGCGCAGGCGACGTACCCAACAGAACCCGACAGGAGCCGGACCGGGCCGCAAGGCGGCACCCGTTGGGCCGCCGAGCGCGGTGCCCTTTCTACCAGGCGTTCGGGGACTGTCTGGCCAACAGGAGGCCTTGGTGGGCAAGACATCGGATCGCTCGACGGAAGGTGTCGGCGTCCCCCGGGGATCGGGATGCGGCCGCCCGAGTGGCGTTCGCGATCACAACGGCGGAAAAGGAGGGTGCTCCCCGGCCCGTCCCGGTTGCCCAGCGCGCTCCCGGCGACAAGCACGACGCCTGCGCGCCCGGCACTCAGCCGCGCTTCATGAGGCGGCCGACCGCGGCCATCATCTCGGTGGCCATCTCGTCGGCGTGTCCGTCGGCCGCACCCTCGTGCATGCAGTGCCGTGCATGACCGTCGAGCAGGCCCAAGGCGACCTTGTCGAGGGCTGCCTGGATCGCCGATATCTGCGTGAGCACGTCGATGCAGTAGCGGTCGTCGTCGACCATCTTCTCGATCCCGCGGACCTGACCTTCGATGCGCCGCAGGCGTGCCGATAGCTGATCTTTGTTCGCGGTGTAGCCGCGAGTAGGGCTCGGTGCTGTCATGCCACCACTTTACCTAACCCCCGGGGGGTATGGTACGGTCCTCGGCAGAGATACCCCCAGGGGGTATCAGCAAAGGAGGACGTCATGTGTGACAACTGCGCGTGCCAGGCGGCAAAGCCGGCGACCGCCGCGACCGCCTCTGGCCGGGAGTTCGCAGTCGCGGGGATGACCTGCTCGTCCTGCGCAGCCAAGGTTGACGCCGCAGTGCGCGGGGTCGCCGGAGTGGCAGACGTCGACGTCGACGTCGCCGCAGGCCGGATCACGATCACCGGTGATGTGAACGAGGCGGCGATCGCCGCCGCAGTCGTCGGTGCTGGCTACCGGATCAGCGAAGCGTGACCCGCTGACGGGTCCCGGATGGGGATGGCCCACGCCGAGGGTGCGTCGGGCCGGATTGGACTTGTGGTGTCTTCGTATCCCCGGCGGTGGTGGGCGCTGTCGCTCATCGCCGCCGCGCAGTTCATGGTCATCATGGACACGTCGATCATCGGCGTGGCCCTGCCGAAGATCCAACAGGATCTCGGCTTCTCGCAGGAAAACCTGTCCTGGGTGTTCAACGCCTACGTGGTCGCCTTCGGTGGGCTGCTGTTGCTGGGCGGCCGCTTGTCGGACCTGTTCGGAGCCCGGCGGATGTTCGCCACGGGCTGGCTGGTCCTGCTCGCCGGTTCAGCGGTCGCCGGTGCCGCAAGCTCTGTCTCCGTCGAGCTGACAGGTCGGGCGGTGCAGGGCGTGGGTGCGGCCCTGATCGCGCCTTCGGCGCTGACGCTGCTGATGATGCTGTTCGGTGGGACGCCCCGCGAGCTGACGCGGGCATTGGCGCTGTACGGGGCGGCAGCTCCCGCGGGCGGGACGGCCGGCGTGTTTCTCGGCGGCGTCATCACCGAGTACCTCAGCTGGCCGTGGGTGTTCTACATCAACATCCCGATCGCTGTTGTCGCACTGCTGGCAACACCGGCGTTGATGCCGGCCGGCGCCGGCAGGGGGCGCGGCAGCATCGACTGGATCGGTGCGGCGACCGTCACCACCGGTCTCGGCCTGGCCGTGTACGGAATCGTCCGCGCGCCGGAAGTCGGCTGGGGGTCGACAAGCACGGCGCCGGTACTCGGCGCGGCGGTTGTGCTGCTGCTGGTGTTCGTCACATTGCAGGCTCGCCGCCGGCAGCCACTGATGCGGTTGGCCATCTTCCGTACCCCCAACCTCGGTGCGGCGAATCTCGTGCAGTTGCTGTTAGGCGGGGCGTGGATCCCGATGTGGTTCTTCCTGAACCTCTACCTGCAGCAGGTGCTCGGGTTCAGCGCGTTTCCCAGCGGGGCGGCGCTCCTGCCGATGACGGTCCTGATCATGCTGGGGATGGTCGCGCTCGCGCCGTGGGCGATCAACCGGTTCGGCTCCAAGTCGATGGTCGTCACCGGCATGGCCGTTCTCGCCGTCGGTATGGGCTGGCTGGCGCTGGTTCGCTCGGACGGGTCCTACTGGGTTGACGTATTGCCGGCCTCGCTGGTCGCGGCTCTGGGGATGTCGCTCGCGTTCATCCCGTCGTTGGGCACCGCGATCTCCAGCGCCCGGCCCGAAGAGGGCGGCCTGGCCTCGGGGATCGTCAACACCAGCTACCAGATCGGCTCTGCGCTCGGCCTGGCGGCGATGACGGCGCTGGCCGCCGCGCATGGCGCCGACCAGCTTGGCAACACGCAAGCGTTGACCAACGGCTTCTCCACGGCGTTCATCGGCGCGGCCCTGGTGGCGGTCCTCGGAGCGCTCGTAGCTGCGCTTGCCCTGCGCACGCGACGCAAGGCAGGTGCGAACGCGGAGACGCCAGACAGGGAAGTGGCCGCAGCCGCCGGTCACTAGGAGCACGAACCGGCTCACTCCCGAGCCGGAACCCTTGCAAGAACCCCCAGGGGGTATGCTAGCTTCTAGATACCCCCTGGGGGTATATCCGAGGAGGAGTCATGGAGACCACCTACACCGTCACCGGTATGACCTGCGGACACTGCGTCAACGCGGTGACCGGGGAGATCGCCAAGATCGACGGTGTCACCGGCGTCCAGGTCGAGCTGGCCAACGGGTCTGTCACCGTCACCAGCGCTGGGCCGGTCGACAAGGCCGATGTGGCCGCGGCGGTCGACGAAGCCGGCTACGACCTGGTCGGAGTCCAGCCGTGAACGCGCCCGTCAAGCTGAGCCTGTTCGGGCTGTGCCTGGTGGTGGTCTTCGCCGCCGCACTCGGCGTCGGCCGCCTGGTCGGTCCGGGCCCCGCCGAGGTCCCGGACGAGCACCAGGAGATGGCCGCCGGGCACCACCAACTCGCGGGGTGTCCGGGGGCTCGGCCCCCGGAGCAGATATGCCGAGT
>NZ_JBFAIU010000446.1:0-5164 GCF_040654855.1 Asanoa sp. NPDC050611 | reverse complement strand
ATTGACCGATCGCGCGGCGAACGAGCTATTGTGCTCTTGTTTGTGGGAGGGACCACGCGAAAGGACAGCGGCCCGTGGCCAAGCAGATCATTCACAAGTTGGTCGACGACATGGACGGCGGGGACGCCGACGAGACGGTGAAGTTCGCCCTCGACGGTGTTCAGTACGAGATCGACCTCTCGAAGAAGAACGCCGACAAATTGCGGAACGCATTCGCGCCCTACCTGGCGGCCGGCTCCAAGGTGGGCCGGGGTGGGGTGGTGGTCGGCGGTCGTGCCGCTCGTGGGCGCGGCGGGGCTGCCGCCGACCGCGAGCAGAACAAGGCCATCCGCGCCTGGGCCAAGAAGGAAGGCAAGGACATCTCTGACCGGGGCCGGATCCCGCAGGAGATCGTCGACGAGTACCACGCGAAGGCCGGGCGGTAGGCAGGCACGCTCCAGGTGCTGGGCGGGGACCCCTCCCTGTCGGTCGCGGGGCGGCCGGCCGTCCCCGCCCCGGCCCGGTCCTTTCGGCTTTGTCCTGCTTTGTGACCTCGATACCGGTCCCTCGTCACGCCTCTCCCTCTTGATCTTCATGAATCGCCGCGTGGCCGTGTTCGCTCTGCGCGTACACGTTCCCTCCCGGGAACACCCGATAAGCGTGCAGAGTTGGCAGATACGTCGCGGATGGGTTCACCTCCGGCGTGCACGGCCGTAGCTGACCGCGCCCGCGGCGATAGAGTGAGTGTGCGCAGGCGTCTTCCCCGGACGTCTGTGCACTGGTTCCGCCAAGTCGCTGGTCCGGCCAGACTCAGGCGCACGGCACGTGAGGAGCACGAGGGCATGTTCGAGCGGTTCACCGACCGAGCGCGACGGGTTGTCGTCCTGGCTCAAGAAGAAGCCCGGATGCTCAACCACAACTACATCGGCACTGAGCACATCCTGCTCGGCCTCATCCACGAGGGTGAGGGTGTCGCGGCGAAGGCGCTGGAGAGTCTCGGTATCTCCCTGGAAGGCGTCCGCCAGCAGGTCGAGGAGATCATCGGCCAGGGTCAGCAGGCGCCGAGCGGGCACATCCCGTTCACGCCGCGGGCCAAGAAGGTGCTCGAGCTGTCGCTGCGCGAGGCGCTGCAGCTCGGCCACAACTACATCGGCACGGAGCACATCCTGCTCGGGCTGATCCGTGAGGGCGAGGGCGTGGCCGCCCAGGTGCTGGTCAAGCTCGGCGCCGACCTCAACCGGGTCCGCCAGCAGGTCATCCAGCTCCTCTCCGGCTACCAGGGCAAGGAGCCGGCGGCCGCCGGCGCCACCCCGGGCGAGGCCGCGCCGTCGACGAGCCTGGTGCTCGACCAGTTCGGCCGCAACCTCACCCAGGCCGCCCGCGAGGGCAAGCTCGACCCGGTCATCGGGCGCGAGAAGGAGATCGAGCGGGTGATGCAGGTGCTCTCCCGCCGCACCAAGAACAACCCGGTCCTGATCGGTGAGCCCGGCGTCGGTAAGACGGCGGTCGTCGAGGGCCTGTCCCAGCGGATCATCAAGGGCGAGGTGCCCGAGACGCTCAAGGACAAGCAGCTCTACACGCTCGACTTGGGCGCGCTGGTGGCCGGTTCCCGATACCGCGGTGACTTCGAGGAGCGCCTCAAGAAGGTGCTCAAGGAGATCCGCACGCGCGGCGACATCATCCTGTTCATCGACGAGATCCACACCCTGGTGGGTGCGGGTGCCGCCGAGGGCGCGATCGACGCCGCCTCGATCCTGAAGCCCATGCTCGCGCGTGGTGAGCTGCAGACGATCGGTGCGACGACGCTCGACGAATACCGCAAGCACCTCGAGAAGGACGCCGCGCTCGAGCGCCGGTTCCAGCCGATCCAGGTGGGTGAGCCGTCGCTGGCGCACACCATCGAGATCCTCAAGGGCCTGCGCGACCGCTACGAGGCGCACCACCGCGTGTCGATCACCGACGCCGCGCTGGTCGCCGCGGCCACCCTGGCCGACCGCTACATCTCCGACCGCTTCCTGCCCGACAAGGCGATCGACCTGATCGACGAGGCGGGCGCCCGGATGCGCATCCGTCGGATGACCGCGCCGCCGGACCTGCGTGACTTCGACGAGCGGATCGCCCAGGTCCGCCGCGACAAGGAGTCCGCGATCGACGCGCAGGACTTCGAGCGGGCCGCGCAGCTGCGCGACAAGGAGAAGCAGCTGCTCGGGCAGAAGGCCCAGCGGGAGAAGGAGTGGAAGGCCGGCGACCTCGACGTCGTCAGCGAGGTCGACGACGAGCAGATCGCCGAGGTCCTCGCCAACTGGACGGGCATCCCGGTCTACAAGCTGACCGAGGAGGAGACCTCCCGGCTGCTGCGCATGGAGGACGAGCTGCACAAGCGGGTCGTCGGCCAGGAAGACTCGGTCAAGGCCGTGTCCAAGGCGATCCGGCGCACGCGGGCCGGCCTCAAGGACCCGAAGCGCCCGTCGGGCTCGTTCATCTTCGCCGGCCCGTCCGGCGTCGGTAAGACCGAGCTGTCCAAGGCGCTCGCCGAGTTCCTGTTCGGCAGCGAGGACTCGCTGATCCAGCTCGACATGTCGGAGTTCCACGACCGCTACACGGTCTCCCGCCTGGTCGGGGCGCCCCCCGGCTACGTGGGTTACGACGAGGGTGGCCAGCTCACCGAGAAGGTGCGGCGCCGGCCGTTCTCCGTGGTCCTCTTCGACGAGATCGAGAAGGCCCACCCGGACGTCTTCAACACGCTGCTCCAGATCTTGGAAGACGGTCGCCTGACCGACGGTCAGGGTCGCATCGTCGACTTCAAGAACACGGTGATCATCCTGACCACCAACCTGGGCACGCGGGACGTCGCCAAGGCGGTGTCGCTGGGCTTCCAGGCCTCGGAAGACTCCGACTCGAACTACGAGCGGATGAAGCAGAAGGTCAACGACGAGCTCAAGCAGCACTTCCGGCCCGAGTTCCTCAACCGGATCGACGACACCATCGTCTTCCACCAGCTGACCGAGACCGAGATCCTGTCGATCGTCGACATCATGATCCAGCGGATCGAGGCCCAGCTGCGCAACAAGGACATGGGCCTGGAGCTGACCGACAACGCGAAGAAGTACCTCGCGAAGAAGGGCTTCGACCCGGTGCTGGGTGCCCGGCCGCTGCGCCGCACCATCCAGCGCGACATCGAGGACAGCCTGTCCGAGCGGATCCTCTTCAACGAGCTGAAGCCCGGTCAGATCGTCGTCGTCGACTGCGAGGGCGACCCCGACAACATCGAGAAGTCCAAGCTGGTGTTCCGCGGTGCGGAGAAGCCGGTCGAGGTGCCCGACGCGGTGCCGGCCGACCTCGGCGCGGCGGAAGCCACCGAGTAACTCGTTCGGCGATCAGGGCCCGGCACGCTTCGGCGTGCCGGGCCCTTTCGTCATCTGCCGCTCGGCAGCGTGAACAGGTCGCCGGGCAGCGGGTCGACCAGGCCGTCGTCGATCAGTCCGCGCAGGGCCCGGTGGCGCTGGGTCGGCTCGGGCCAGACCACGTCCAGCCGGATCCGGGGCACGGGCTCGACGGCCTCGCGCAGCACGGCCAGCAGCAGGCCGCGGACCTGGCGATCCGTTCCCGCGTACGGCTGTGGCCGGCGGCTGGGTCCCTCCAGCGCCGGGCGGCCGGCAGCCCGCCAGGCACAGCGTTCGGCGACCGGGCAGATCGCGCAGCGGGGCGCGCGGGCCACGCAGACCACGGCGCCGAGCTCCATGAACGCGGCGCTGGCCTGGGCCGCGAGCTCGGGCTCGATGGGCAGCAGGGCCGCGGTCGCGGTCAGGTCGGCCGGCTTGGTGGTGTGCCCGGCGTCGGCGAGTCCGGTCGCGGCCCGGGCGACGAACCGGCGGACGTTGGTGTCGACCACCGGCTGCCGCTGGCGGTACGCGAAGGCAGCGACCGCGCGGGCGGTGTACGTGCCGACGCCCGGGAGGGCCAGCAGCGCGTCCAGGTCGTCGGGGACCACGCCGGCGTGCCGTTCCGCGATCGCCGTCGCGCACTCGTGCAGGCGCAGGGCCCGGCGCGGGTAGCCGAGCCGCCCCCACATCCGGATCGCCTCGCCCGGCTCGTCGGCGGCCAGGGCGGCCGGCGTCGGCCAGCGGGCCAGCCACGCCTCGTACGCCGGGAGCACCCGGACGACCGGCGTCTGCTGGAGCATGACCTCGCTGACCAGGATCGCCCAGGCGCCCGCGTCGGGCTGCCGCCAGGGCAGGTCCCGCGCGTTCGCGCTGAACCAGCGGATCGCGGCGTCGGCGATGGTCTCCTCGGGCATGTCCCGTCGATCCTGCCACGGGCCATGCGGCAGACTCTCTCGGGTGGAGGAGCTCGCGATCACCGTGATCGGGCGCGACCGGCCCGGCATCGTGGCCGATGTCGCCGGTGTGCTGGCCGACCTCGGTGCCAACCTGACCGACTCGACGATGACCCGGTTGCGCGGCCATTTCGCGATGACGCTGGTCTGCACGGGCCCGGCGGCGGCCGACGTCGAGGCCGCGCTGGACCCGCTGGCGGCGCGCAGCCGGCTGCTGGCCACCGTGCGGTCCGTCGGCCCGGAGGAGAGCACCGCGCCGACCGGCGAGCCCTACGTGCTCAGCGTGCACGGCGCCGACCGGCTCGGCATCGTCGCCGCGGTGACCCGCGTGGTCGCCGACGCCGGCGGCAACATCACCGACCTGACCACCCGGCTCGCCGGGCCGCTGTACGTGCTCGTGGCCGAGGTCGAACTGCCGCCGGGCAGCGCCGAGGAGACCGAGCGGCGGCTCACGGAGGCGGCGGCCGGCCTCGGGGTCGACGTCGTGCTCCGCCGCGCCGAGTCCGATGTCCTGTGACGCCTGACGCCGAGGTGAGCCTCGACGGCTGGCTCGCGGACCTCGCCCAACCCGGCCGGGTGCGGCCGGTGGTCAACGCGCCCGACCCGGTGCTGGCCCGTGCCGGCGCGGAGGTCGATCCGACCGATCCGGCGATCGTCGAGCTGGCCGCGGACCTGGTCGCCACGATGCGCGTCTCGCCGGGCTGCGTCGGGCTCGCGGCGCCGCAGGTCGGCGTGTCGGCGCGGGTGTTCGCGGTCGACGTCACCGGCCACCCGAAGACGGTGACCCTGCACGGGACGTTCGTGCTCTGCAACGCGACGGTGGTGTCGGCGACCCGCTGGCGCCCGGGC
>NZ_JBFAIU010000445.1:0-5167 GCF_040654855.1 Asanoa sp. NPDC050611 | reverse complement strand
CGACACCGTCGACGGCCTTGGTCTCGCCGAACTTGTAGTGCAGGTCGCGCACTTCCACAGCGGGCGTGCTCATGCTTGTCTCCCTGCTGGTTCGGTGCAGGATGCGGCTCAGATGGTCGCGGTCGGCGGGGGAGAGGGACCCGAAGAAGCGTTCCGCCTCCGCGGTGCGGGCCGTGCGGATCGCCGTCGCGGCCGTCTCGCCGTCCGCGGTCAGGGCGACCAGGGTCGCGCGGCGGTCGGCCGGGTCCGGGTGGCGCTCGACCAGGGTGCGGCGCTCCAGGTCGTCGACCACCTCGGTGGTCGAGCGGGGGGCGATGTGCAGCTTCTCGGCCAGGTCGCCCAGGCGCAGCGGGCCGTGGTCGACCAGGACGTTGATCGCCCGCCACTGGGCCGGCGTCACGTCCCAGGGGGCCATCGTCTGCCGGTTGAGGTGCCGCAGGCGCCTGGCCACGCCCCAGAAGGCCTCGGAGAGGCTCTCCCCTTCGTCCACGGGGAATACCGTACCAACAGATCTGGTTGTACCCTCATGTTGAGGTTACCTCAGCATTTCCGAACTCGGGAGGACCAACGGATCTTGCCTGCACATGACCGCGGCCAACGCGTGAGCGAGGCCGAGAAGACTCAGGCGCGCCAGGTGTCGTTGCGCCGGATCGGGCGGCTCTTCGGGCCGCACCGCTGGCCCCTGGCCGTCGTCACCCTCATCATCGTGGCGTCGTCGATCATCGCGATGGCGTCGCCCTTCCTGCTCCGTGCCGTGATCGACCACGCCCTGCCGCGGCAGGACCTGCGGCTGCTCATCTGGCTCGTGATCGGCATGATCGGCGTGGCCGCCGCCACCTCCGCGCTCGGCGTGGTGCAGACCTGGATCTCCACGGCTGTCGGCCAGAAGGTCATGCACCGGCTGCGTACGAGCGTCTTCAGCCACCTGCACCGCCAGTCCGTCGGCTTCTTCACGCGGACCCGGACCGGCGAGGTGCAGTCCCGCATCACCAACGACATCGGTGGCATGGAAGCCGTGGTCACCACGACCGCCACGTCCATCGCCTCGAACCTCACGACGACCATCGCCACCATCGCCGCGATGGTCGCGCTCTCCTGGCAGCTCTCGATGGTGTCGCTGGTCGTGCTGCCACCGGCGATCTGGCTGACCCGCCGCGTCGCCCGGATGCGCCGCGTGATCACCGAGCAGCGCCAGCGCGAGCTGGCCGACCTCAACGTGACCATCGAGGAGGGCCTGTCGGTCAGCGGCGCGCAGCTCTCCAAGACGCTCTCGACCGGCGCCGCGCTGGTCGACCGGTTCACCGCCTCGTCCCGCCGGCTGATCGACCTGGAGCTGCGCTCCGAGCTCGCCGGCCGCTGGCGGATGGCCTCGATGAGCATCATCTTCGCCGCGATCCCCGCGCTGATCTACCTCAGCGCCGGGCTGCCGTTCAGCCGCGGCGCGCTGAGCATCGGCACGCTGGTCGCCTTCACCGCCCTGCAGGGCGGCCTGTTCCGGCCGCTGATGGGCCTGCTCAACGTCGGCGTCACGCTGACCAGCTCGCTCGCGCTGTTCCAGCGGATCTTCGAGTACCTGGACCTGCCGGTCGAGGTCGACGACCCCGCCACGCCGCGCACCCTGGGCCGGGTCGAGGGGCATCTGCGCCTGGAGAACGTCAGCTTCACGTACCCGGGCAGCGCCGTTCCCGCTCTTTCCGGTGTCTTTCTCGACGTGCCCGCCGGGACGTCGCTCGCCCTCGTCGGCGAGACCGGTTCCGGCAAGAGCACGCTGGCGGGGTTGATCGCGCGGCTGTACGACCCGACCACCGGCAGCGTAACCATCGACGGGGTCGACCTACGCGACCTGCGGCTGGCCGACCTGGCCGGGATCGTCGGCGTGGTCAGCCAGGAGACCTACCTGCTGCACACGACGATCAGGGAGAACCTGCGGTACGCCAAGCCGTCGGCCACCGACGCCGAGCTCGAGGCGGCGGCCCGGGCGGCGCAGATCCACGACGTGATCGCCGACCTGCCCGACGGCTACGACACGCTCGTCGGCTCGCGCGGGCACCGGTTCTCGGGTGGTGAGAAACAGCGCATCGCGATCGCGCGTACGCTGCTGCGCGACCCGAAGATCCTGGTCCTCGACGAGGCGACCAGCGCGCTGGACACCTCGACGGAACGGGCCGTGCAACGCGCCTTCGACGAGCTCGCGCAGGGCCGGACCACGGTCACGATCGCGCACCGGCTCTCGACGATCCGCGACGCCGACCAGATCGTGGTGCTCGACCACGGACGGATCCTGGAGTCGGGTACGCACGACACGCTGGTCGACTCGGCCGGCCGCTACGCCGCGCTGGCGGCCTGATCCTTCGCTGGCTCGCTACGACTCCTCGTAGCGGGTCGGCGGGAACGGGTTGTCGTCGCTCAGCGGGCGGGTCTCGCCCTCGTCCTCCTGGCGCGCCGCCACGCCCTCGATGTCCTCGATCGTCGACGAGTCGCTCAGGTCGGTCGGCACCGGGTCGTCGGTGGCCGGCGGCACGTCGTCCGGGTCGTAGTCGACCGTTCCGGCGTCGACGCGCTCCTGCTCCGTCCGGCGCGCCAGCTCGTCGTCGTCCAGCCGGTCGGGCGCGCCACCGTGGAACCGCCGGTCCCGCTGGCCCTCGGCCGCCTCGGTGGTGAAGTCCTCTTCCCTAGCCATTCATCCAGTCTTACTCCGGCCGGGGCGGGCCCGCCCGCCGAACCGGCCCATCGGCGCTCACAGCGGGTCGAGGCCCGCCGCGCGGAGGTTCGAGATCGCGTCGCCCACCTCGGCCTCGCTCGGTGCCGGCACGGGTACACGCGGCGTCCCGCCCGACTGCCCGTACGCCCGGCGGATGGCCTTGATGAGGCCGAGCGGCGTCTTGCCCTCGCGGAGCACGGCACCGTGCGCGAACTCGCCGGCCTGCATGATCCAGCCGAGCCGTTTCTGCGCCTCGTGCCACTGTCCTTTCTCGACGGAGACGAAGAACTCGTGGAGGTAGGGCTGCCGCGGCGTCTGCAGGAACAGCGCGCGGCTGGAGCCCATCAGGACGTCGGGTGCGACCTCGGGATAGAGCATGCGGGCGACCAGGAAGTACTCCTCGACCGGGCTGGTGACCATGACGTCCCGACCGATCGCTGCGAGGGTCTCGAGGAAGAGGTCGAGCCGGACGGCGCCGTCGAGCAGGAGCGCGATCTGCGGGCGGGCGGCCAGCTCGCGGAGCAGTGTCAGGCTCATCTCGTAGCCGACCTCCGACAGGCCGGTGTTGTAGACGCCGAACGGTGCCGGCACGCGGCCGAGGACGTAGTCGAAGAACGCGAGCACCCCGCTCTGCCCGCGCGGCCCGAAGAAGGGCGGCCAGAGCATGATCATCCCGGCACCGGACTCGGCGGCATGCGACGCCAGCTCGACGGCGTCGTCGGGGGCCGTGTGCGTGGCGGAGACGGCGACGGGCACCCGGCCGGCGACGGCGTCGAGCACGATCTCGGCGAGGCGCTTGCGCTCCGGGATCGTCAGGAGCCAGAACTCCTGCCAGACGGAGCCGACGTAGAGGCCGCCGACGCCGGGGAGGCGCAGCGTGTACTCGACGTCGTTGCGGACCGCGGCCTCGTCGATCGCACCGGTGTCGGTGTAGGGCGTGAACATCACCGGGACGTAGCCGGACAGGTTGGTCCGCGCCCATCGCTTCTCGTCGGTCGATCCCATTGTCACCATCGGTTCTCCAGCCATTGGCCGACGCCGGTGAGCGAGGCCAGGTCGACGGGTGTCAGCAGCGACATCGGGCCGGGCTCGTCGGCGAGCACGGCGGCGATCTCGTGGGTCATGCCGGTGACCGCGGACGAGATGAGCAGCTGCGACATCAGGTACAGGCCGAAGCCCAGCCGCCGCGCCTCCGTCACCGGGAGGTGGCGACCCGTGGGTGAGTGGGCCACGACGCGGTTCGCGGGCACCCGCTCCAGCAGAAACGCGTAGGCGGACATCCGCCGCTCACGGTCCGCCGGGGTGTCGGGATAGTTCAGATACCGGGTCATCAACGGGAGTACGAGGTCAGCGCCGGCGTCCAGATAGGACTCACAGCGGGCCCGTGCCTCGTCGACGGAGTCCCTTACCGCGTCCGTCCGGACGATGACCGTCGTCTCCCGGCCCACCTCCCGGCGGACGGTCGCGACCTCGCGGCCGACCTCGGCCATGGTGCGCAGGGGGCGGTCCTTGCCGAACCCCTGACGGTCCTCCATGACGAACCCGGCGGCGCCGGCGGAGAACGCGTCCGCGGCCCGCTCGCCGGCGCCGCGGTTGCCCTCTAGGCCGGTCTGCCCGTCGACGATCACCGCGAGCCCGGCCGCGTCGACCAGCTCCCGCGCCCGGTCGAGGTACCGCTCCCACGGATCGTCCGGCGCGTGCGGTGCGGGCGCGTCGGCGGCCTGGAACCCGAAGGGGGTGAGGTAGGCGGCCTCGATCCCGGCGGCCTCGAGCACCCGGGCGCCGACCACGTCGTAGCAGCCCGGCGCCACGACCAGATCCCCGCCGCTCAGCGCGTCCCGCAACATGGCCCGCGGCACCGGCGCCACATCCACCCCGTCCACGGCACTGCGATGCTGATGCTCCTCGGCCCTCAGCTCTCGCGGCTCCTGTCCATCACCGATGCGGGCGCCGGACGTCCGCGCGGTCACCAGGTCGTCACCGAGCACTTACGGAACGCTACGCTGCTGCGGCTCTGGCTCGCCATGAATGGGACAATTTAGGACCAGTGGTAACCGCCACGTCGTCCTGTCCGGCGCGTGCCTGTCCTGCGCGGCGCAGGGGTTGTTCTGGTGTGCCCGGCGCGGCAACGGCGGTGGCGCGTAGCGGTTGGGCGGGAGGGTCGTGGGCGGCCTTTGTTGGTCCGGGTGGTCGCCCGGGCGCGGCGACGCGGCGGTGGGCGGTTCGCGGCCGATGTCGCGGCTGGTGCAGGCGATCGCGACGACGCCCGCGTGGCCGCGGCGGGGAGACCGCCGGCGGCCGGAGTTGCTCCGCGCGTCGCCCTGAATGACCACGTCTGCGCCCTCGGCGTGGCCGGCACCTGGCGCGGCCAGCGTGCCGGCACCTGGCCCGACCGGCGTGGCCGGGACCCGGGCGTGGCTGGCGAGGTTGACCTCCTGCGGCTGGCCGGTGCGGACCCGTCCCCGC
>NZ_JBFAIU010000444.1:0-5169 GCF_040654855.1 Asanoa sp. NPDC050611 | reverse complement strand
GGGAAGTGCGCCAGGGCGGCGTCGAGCAGGGTGCCGGCGAGGTCGAGCCAGCGTCCGTCGAGAGTGGCCTGGTGCACCGCGCAGAACGCCTCGGCAGCGTGGCGTCCTGCACCTCGACGACCGACCCGGTCGCCCGGCCCCGCAGGCGGTTGCTCAGGCCCACGAACTCCGCCACGAAAGGCGTCGCCGGTGTGCGGTAGACGTCCTCCGGCGAGCCGATCTGCTCGAGGCGGCCCGCCCGCATGACACCGACGCGGTCCGCGATGGCCAGCGCCTCCTCCTGGTCGTGGGTCACGAACAGGGTCGTCGTGCCGACCTCGAGCTGGATGCGCCGGATCTCCTCGCGCAGCTGCACCCGGACCTTCGCGTCGAGCGCCGACAGCGGCTCGTCGAGCAGGAGCACCTGCGGCTGGAACGCGAGCGCCCGCGCCAGCGCCACGCGCTGCTGCTGGCCGCCGGAGAGCTGCTGCGGGTAACGGTCGCCGTGGGCGGCCAGGCCGACCAGCTCCAGCACCTCGCGGGCGCGCGAACGCCGCACCGCCGCGTTCTGGCGCCGCAGGCGCAGGCCGAACTCGACGTTCTCCACCGCGGTCAGGTGCGGGAACAGGCTGTACGCCTGGAACACCATGCCCATGTCGCGCCGGTTGGCGGGCACGTTCGCGATGTCCTTGCCGCCCACCACGATCCGGCCCGAGTCGGCGTCCTCGAGACCCGCCAGGATCCGCAGGGCCGTGGTCTTGCCGCAGCCCGACGGCCCGAGCAGGGCCACGAGCTCACCCGGTGCCATGTCCAGATCCAGCCCGTCCAACGCGTGCACCCCGCCGAACTGGCGGCGCAGGGCCTCGAGGCGTACCCCGGACGACGTCACGATGTCTTCCTTTCCCGATGGCGCCTGCGACCGGCGAAGGAGAGCAGGAACAGCAGTACGAACGCGAGCACCAGCGCCGCCAGCGAGACCGCGACCGACATCGTCGCGCTGCTCTTGCCGAGCTGGTTGATGGCGACCTGGATGTTGTCGCGGTTGAGCAGGGACGCGATCGTGAACTCGCCCAGGACCAGGGCGACGGTCAGGAACGCGGCGGAGAGCACGGCCGAGCGGATGTTCGGCAGGACGACCTTCCACATGACCGTCGCCCAGCCGGCGCCGAGACTGCGGGCGGCCTCCGACAGCGTCCGCACGTCGATCGCCGACAGGCCGGCGTCGATCGCGCGGTACGCGAACGGCAGCGCGAGAATCACGTACGCGAAGGTGAGCGTCAGCGACGACCCACCGACGAAGTAGACGACCCAGGCGTACACCGGTGCCAGCCCGACCACCAGCACGATGGCCGGGATCGTCAACGGCAGCAGGCTGACGAACTCGACGAGCCGCCGCAGCCGGGGCAGCCGCAGCCGGACCCAGACCACGGTCGGCACCAGCAGCACCAGCGTGGCCGCCGCGGAGAGCAGCACGAGCCAGAACGACGCCTTCATGCCGGTCCAGAGGATGGGGTACGCCTCGCGCAGCGCTCCCCAGTCGAAGAAGACCCGCCAGGTCTCCCACGAGAAGCCACCGCCGGCGCCCCGGGTCGTGAACTCGAACATCGCGACCAGCGGCAGCAGGAACAGCACCGCGAACAGGGAGACGACGACCCAGCGCAGGGCCCGCTGCCGGCGGGCGCGCCGCTGTCTCAGTCCAGCCATCGTGACGTCCTTCGCTGAAGCAGGCCGTAGAGCCACATGACGAGCGCGACGACCACGACCATGCCGAGCGCCATCGCCTTGCCGAGGTTCTCGCGGCCGAGGAGCACCTCGCTGGTCAGCGCGGAGCGGATCTGCAGCGGCACGATCGGGCTGCCCTGGCTGACCAGCGCGGCCGCCGTCGCGTACGCCGAGAACGCGTTGGCGAACAGCAGCAGGGTGGAGCCGAGGAACGCGGGCGCGAGCAGGGGCCCGGCCACGTGCCGCCAGTAGTACCAGGTGGACCCGCCGAGACTCTCGGTCGCTTCACGCCACTGTGGACGCACGCCGTCGAGCGCGGGCAGGAACACGATGACCATCAAGGGAATCTGGAAGTACGTGTAGACGAGCACCAGACCGGGCAGGTCGAAGAGCCACACGCCGCCGGAGAAGATGTCGACGCCGAGCGAGTCGCGCAGGAACACCGTGACGAACCCGCTGATGCCGATCGTGGCGATGAACGCGAACGCCAGCGTGACCCCGCCGAACTGGGCCAGCACGCCGCAGGCCGAGGTGACGAGCCGGCGCACGACGCTGTCGGGTCCGGCGGTCACGACGGCGTACGCGACCAGCGCGCCGACCGCCGCGCCGAGCACGGCGGTGAGCGCCGACAGCGTGATGCTGCGGACGAAGGCGTCGACGATGTAGCCGTCCGCCAGCGCCTGGATGTTGGCGAACGTGGGTCGGCCGTCGTCACCGCCGAACGCGCCGATCACGACGACGAGCGTGGGTATGAACAGGAAGACGGCGACGAAGACGAAGAACGGCAGCACGCCGAGCAGGTCGGCGCGGCGCCGACCACCCCGTACACGCGGAGTGGTCGGCGCCTTGACCTGGTCGAGCGTCCCCGTCGTGGGGGCGGTCATCAGCGGTTAACCGACTGCCTTGGCCCAGTTGGCGGCGAGGTAGTCGTTGGCCGACTTGGTCTGCGCGTCGGTCAGGAACACCGGCGTGCCGCTGACGGCCGGAAGCGCGTCGTACAGCGTCTTGTCGAGCGTGCCGGCCGCCTTCATCGCGTCGGCGCGGACCGGGCGGGCACCGCCCTTGAGCCACAGGTTCTGGCCCTCGTCGCTGTAGAGGAACTCCTGCCACAGCCGGGCGGCCGCGGGGTGCGGCGCGTCGACGTTGATGGCCTGGACGTAGTAGGAGCCGAGGACCGCGTTCGCGGGTACGACGGTCTTCCACTCGACCTTGCCCTTGAGCTTGGCGCCCTGGGCCACGTTGAGGTAGTCCCAGTCGAAGACGACCGGGGTCTGGCCCGACTCGATCGTGGCCGGCGTCGGGTCGAGGGGCAGGAAGTTGCCGGACTTCTTCAGCTCGCCGAAGAAGTCGACGCCCTTCTTGATGTCGTCGGCGGAGCCGCCGTTGCCGAGCGCGGCCGCGACGACGCCGTTGAACGCCGCGCCAGCCTGCGTCGGGTCACCGTTGAGGGCGACCTTGCCCTTGAACGCGTCGCCCAGCAGGTCGGCGATGCTCGTGGGGGCGGGCACCTTCGACGAGTCGTAGCCGATCGACATGTAGCCGCCGTAGTCGTTGACCCACGTGCCGCCGGCCTCCTTCAGCGCGGCCGGGATGTCGTCCCAGGTCGTCACCTTGTACGGGGCGAAGGTCGCGGTGTTGGCCAGCGCCACGGACGAGCCGAGGTCGAAGACGTCGGGCGCGCCGCCCTGACCCTTGAGCTGCTTGGCCGCGTTGATCTCGTCCTGGCTGGAGGCGTCCGGCTGGGCCGAGTTCACCTTGATGCCGTACTTGGTGGTGAAGGCCTTGATGATCTCACCGTAGTTGGCCCAGTCCGGCGGCAACGCGATGACGTTGAGCGTCCCCTCCTTCTTGGCGGCCTCGACCAGCTTGTCCATCCCGCCGAGGTCGCTGGCGCTCGTCGCCTTCGCCGCGTCGCTCGCGGCGGCCTCGTTGTTGCTCGAGGGCGGGGAGCAGGCGGACAGGCCGACCATCGCGGCGGCGACCGCGACCATGGCGGTACCGCGGGCAATAGAGAATCGCACGGATTTTCCTTTTCGCCGATCCGCAGACAGGACCGGTCTCATAGATTCCAAGCCGGCTCAGCCGGCACCGCGATCATCATGCGTCGGTGTGGTGAGCACGTCGCGCAACGGCGGGAGGCGCCTTCGTGGCAATTGCACGAAGCCACGATGACCAGGCAGTTCACCTGCCGGCGGGATGTCGGCGATCGTCCGGAACCTGCCCGCGCGTCACGGTCGCGTACGCGGTCCGTCAGCAGCGGCGGGGGTTCGACGACCCCACCAAGCCTCGTGTCCTGTGGCAGGCTGCACGGCATGCAGCAGACCGCTCACCTGGCCGGGTTCTTCGCGGCACACGGCATCTGGTCCGTCTCCGACGGCGCGACCCTGATCCCGATGCTCGGCTACGAGCAGGCGGACGGTGAGCGCGGCATGATCCGGTTCGCCGCCGACGACATCGGGGCCGGCGCGGAGGCCGGCCGGCAGGCGCTGCTGGCCAACCCGAACGGTGCGGCGCGGGCGGTGCTGGTGGTCGACGCCTACCTGCATCTGGCCACGGGCCGGGTCGACGCGCTGGTCGTCGAGGCCGTCGAGTACGGGGCGCAACCACGCACCCTGATGATCGGCGTCCCGTACCGCCCGCAGCCGAGCCCGGGCGGGTTCGCGGTGCACCGGCCGAAGGTGCTCCAGCATGCGGAGGCGGCCGACGCCGCGTTCTTCGCGGCGTTCTTCGCGGGCGTCGACTCACACGAACAGGCCGCCGCGGTCTGGCAGGCCAACCTGGACGAGTCGATCTGACGGGTTCAGCCGTTCGCAGCGCGCCTGCGGTAGTACGCCCAGGTGATCGCCAGCAGCAATGGCCCCCAGAGGAGCAGCGGCACGTAGCAGGCGATCACGAGAGCCTCCCACCAGGCGTTGGTGAACTCGAGACCGCGGCCGGGCGAGCCGGCGAGGGTGAGGCGGAAGAAGTTCACCGTGGCGAAGGTCCAGATCGCCGTCAGGGCGAGCGCACCCGCCGCGGCCACGATTGTCGCGGGCAGCGGCGGCACGCGCCGGCCGCCGAGGAGCGGCAGCCAGCGCGGGAAGACCTCGCCCCAGGGCCGGACGAGCCCCAGCGAGAGCAGGCTGACCGCCTCCGAGAGGACGGTCAGGCCGAGGACGTAGAACACCCCCCAGCCCCGCACCAGGCCGGCCGACGCGTCGACGCCGGCGGCCCTGCTGATGCCCATCGAGAAGCCCAACGCCACGCCCACCCGCCACAGCCCGGACGGCAACACCAGCAACGTGATCAGGTGCGCCGCGCGTACCGTCCACGGCCCCGGCGCGCGTCCCTCCGGAAACGCGGCGGCAACCGTCGTCATGACCGCCCCCTACCCGCTGACGGCCGCCGCCCGCCGGCGGCCTCGACGGTTTCCACCCTCCTGCCGGTGGCGGGAGGGTCGCCAGGGCTTATCAGCGTGCTCTCAGCCGG
>NZ_JBFAIU010000443.1:0-5191 GCF_040654855.1 Asanoa sp. NPDC050611 | reverse complement strand
GCTCCGGCACGTGGGCGATCGAGCCGCCGCCGGCGCCGACCGTCCGCACGTCCACGGAGGCGGAGCGGACCGTCAGGTCGCCGACCCGGGTCTCCCGGCCGACCCGCGGCTGGCCGGACTCCACCAGCGCCACGTCGGTCGACGTGCCGCCCATGTCGAAGGTCAGCAGGTCGGTGTAGCCGGCCTGGTTCGCCGCCCAGACCGCACCGGTGACCCCGCCGGCCGGGCCGGAGAGCAGGAGCGAGACCGGGTTGGCGGCGGCCGCCGCGGCGCTGGCCAGGCCGCCGTCGCTGCGCAGGATGTACAGCTTCTTGTCGATCTTGCTGAGCATCTTCTCCAGGTACGTGGCGACCTGCGGCTGCACGTACCCGTTGGCGACCGTGGTGATGGTGCGCTCGTACTCGCGCAGCTCGGGCAGCACGCGCGAGGAGACCGAGACCGGCACCCCGGGCAGCTCCTCGGCGGCGATCGCGGCGACGCGCTCCTCGTGCCGGCCATCCACATAGGAGTTGATCAGCGCGACCGCGAGGGCCTGGATTCCGCTCTCGCGCAGCGCACGCAGCTTGGCGCGGATGTCGTCCTCGTCGAGCGGGACGATCACCTCGCCGTCGGCGCCGATCCGCTCGACCGCCTCGACGGTGAGCTCCAGCGGCGCCAGCGGTTCCGGCTTGGGCCAGATGATCCAACCCGCGAGGCCGCCGGGTACGAACGACCGGGCGATCTGCAGCACCTGGCGGAACCCGGCGGTGGTGACCAGGCCGACCTTCGCGCCCTTGCCTTCGAGGATCGCGTTGGTGGCCACGGTGGTGCCGTGCAGCACCTGCTCGATCGCGTCCAGCGACGTCGCCGCCGCGGCGCAGACCTTCTCGATCCCGGTCAGCACGCCCACCGACTGGTCCTGCGGGGTCGACGGGGTCTTGGCGCGGAACGATGTCCCACTGTCTTCGTCGATCAGCAGGACGTCGGTGAACGTACCGCCGACGTCGACGCCGAGCCGGTAGCGCATGCTCGTTGCTCCTCTCCCTCAGATAACCCCGGCTGCGTGCAGCCGGTTCAGGTGGTCCTCGTCGAGACCCAGCAGGCCTCGGTAGATGTCGTCGTTGCTCGAACCGAGCGCGGGTCCGGTGGACCGCACCTGGCCCGGGGTCGCGGAAAGCTTGGGAAACACGTTCTGCATGGCGATCTCGCCGAGGCCGGGATCGGTGAGCCGGACGATCGCGTCCCGCGCCGCGAAGTGCGGGTCGGCGAACATGTCCTTGGCGCGGTAGATCCGGCCGGCCGGCACACCGCCCGCGTGCAACGCCGCCAGCAGCTCGTCCGGGTCCTGGTCCGCGGTCCACTCGGCGATCAGCGCGTCGATCTCGGCCATGTACTCGCCGCGGGCACTGTGGGTCGCGAACCGCGGGTCGGCGGTCAGCTCGGGCCGGCCCATCACCGCGGCGAGCCGGCCGAACACGGTGTCCTGGTTGGCCGCGATCAGCACGCTCTCCCCGCCCTTGGTGGGATAGACGTTGCTGGGCGCCACGTTCGGCAGCACCGGGCCGGTGCGTTCGCGCTGGTAGCCGGTGATCTGCCACTCCGGCAGCATCGACTCCATCATCGCCAGCACCGACTCGTAGATCGCGGCGTCGACCACCTGGCCCCGGCCGGAGCGCTCGCGCTCGTGCAGCGCGACCAGCGTGCCGAGCGTCGCGTGGATGGCGGCCAGCGAGTCACCGAGCGAGATGCCGGCCCGCGACGGTGGCTCGTCGACCGAGCCCGTCACGTACCGGATGCCGCCCATCGCCTCGCCGATCGAGCCGAAGCCGGCGCGCGCGGCGTAGGGACCCGTCTGCCCGTACCCGGTGACCCGGGTGACGATCAGCCTGGGGTTGATCTCCCAGAGCTGCTCGGGCGCGAGGTTCCAGCGCTCCAGCGTGCCGGGGCGGAAGTTCTCCAGCAGCACGTCGGAGTGCTTGACCAGCTCGCGGACGAGCTCCTGCCCCTCGGCGCTGCGCAGGTCGCAGGTGACCGACTTCTTGTTGCGGGCCACGACGGGCCACCACAACGACTTGCCGTACGGCTTCTCCCGCCCCCACTGCCGCATCGGGTCGCCCTTGGCCGGGTCCTCGACCTTGATGACCTCGGCCCCGAAGTCGCCCAGCAACTGGCCGCAGAACGGGCCGGCCAGGAGCTGACCCAGCTCGACGACGCGGACGTCGCTCAGCGGCATGGTGCGTACGGTCATGCGTTCTCCTCAGGGGTTTCGTCGTCCCGGCGACGCTTGCCGAGCAGGGACGCCCGCGCGGAGAGCAGGTGCGCGTGCATCACGGCCTCCGCCCAGTCGGGGTCGCGGGCGCGCAGGGCGGCCACGATCTCGATGTGGTGGTTGACGCTGCGCTGCCGCGCCGCGGGGTCGAACGAGTGCAACGTGCGCAGCAGCACGGCGCTGTGGATCAGATGGCCGACCGTGCTGGTCAGCACGGCGCTGCCGGCCAGGCCGTTGAGCGTCGCGTGGTACTCGGCGTTGAGGCGGTAGACCTCGTCGAGCTCGCCGGCCTCCGAGCGCTCCTTGAGCACGGTGGCGATGTGGTCGAGCTTGTCGATCTCGGCCGTCGTCGCGGCCTCGGCCGCGTTGCGGGCGGCCAGGCCCTCAACGTGGGCGCGGATCTCGAAGATCTTCTCGAGGTCCTTGCGCGGGTAGTCGATCACCCGGGCGCCCTTGTTGGGCGTGATGTCGACGAGTCCCTCCGCGGAGAGGCGACGCAACGCCTCCCGCACAGGGGTCCGGCTGACGCCCAGCTTCTCCGCCAGCTCCACCTCGCCGAGCCGCTCCCCGGGCACGTACTCGCCGCCCAGGATGCGCTCCCGAAGTTGGTCGACCGCGCGGTCACTAGCTGCCGTCAATGTGGCCTCCGTTCGCCTAGTTGCATACATCTAGTCGATGCTGCGTCGCGTGGACAAGGGTCCGAACCAATAAATCTTGCCGATTGCATACATCTCTTCGGGGTGTTAGACAGAGCCATGCCTTCCGAACGTCCCCTGGTGGACGCTGCGGGTAGCGCCGTGGAGATCGTCGAGGTCGGCCCGCGCGACGGGCTGCAGAACGAGCGCACCCTGGTGTCCACCGCAGCGAAGATTGCATACATCGAGGCACTGGTCGCGGCCGGAGCCCGCCGGATCGAGGCGACGAGCTTCGTACACCCGAAGCGGGTGCCGCAGATGGCGGACGCCGAGGCGGTCATGGCGGGCGTTCCGCGCTCCGCCGGGTTGAGCTACATCGGACTGGTCGTCAACGAGCGCGGCCTGGACCGGGCGCTGGCCGCCGGCGTCGACGAGGTCAACGTCGTGGTCGTCGCGACCGAGACGTTCAGCCAACGCAACCAGGGGATGTCGGTGGCGGACGGGCTCCGGTCGTTCGCCGCGATCAGCGCACGGGCCCGGGCCGCGGGGCTGCGGGTGACCGCGACCGTCGGTGCCAGCTTCGGCTGCCCGTTCGAGGGCGAGGTCGCGCCGGCCGCGGTCGCTTCGCTCGTGCGGTCGTGCGTCTCGGCCGGGGTCGACGAGATCGCGCTCGCCGACACGATCGGCGTCGGCGTCCCGGCCGACGTGGCGCGCCTCGTCTCCGCGGTCCGTGACGTCACCGAGCTGCCACTGCGCTTCCATTTCCACAACACGCGCAACACGGGGTACGCCAACGCGCTGACCGCGGTGGCCCTCGGCGCGGCCGCGCTGGACAGCAGCACCGGCGGCATCGGCGGCTGCCCGTTCGCACCCGCCGCGACGGGCAACATCGCCACCGAGGACCTGGCGTACGCGCTGCGCCGCTCCGGGGTCGCCACGGGCCTGGACCAGTCGCTGCTCGTCTCGGCGGCGGCGCTGATCGGTGGGGAGCTGGGCATGGAGCTGCCGGCACTGTTGGGCCGGGCCGGCGACTTCCCCGCCGGGCTCTCGCCGGAACGGGAGGCGTGAGCATGCGGGCCGCCATCATGACCGCGGTCGACGCGCCGCTGGTCGTCGACGAGGTCGCGCTGGACCCGCCGCGGGCCGGCGAGGTGCTGGTCGACATCGCCCACTGCGGCGTCTGCCATTCCGACCTGCACTATCTCGACGGCTCGCTGCGCACCGGGCTGCCGGTGATCCTCGGGCACGAGGCGGCCGGCGTGGTCGCCGCCGTCGGCCCGTCCGTGACCGACCTGAAGCCCGGTGACAAGGTCGTGCTGACGATGGCGCCGTCCTGCGGGCGCTGCTACTGGTGCGCCAACGGCGAACGCACCCTCTGCCAGCGGTTCGCCGGCCTGGTCGGCGGGGCCTTCCCGGACGGCTCGACCCGGCTGTCCTGGCAGGGTGCGCCCGTGCGGCGCGGGCTCGTGCTGTCGGCGTTCGCGGAGCGGACCGTCGTCCCGGTCGAGGCCGCGGTGCGGATCCCGGACGACATGCCGACCGAGATCGCGGCCGTGATCGGCTGCGCGGTGCAGACCGGGGTCGGCGCGGTGCTGAACACCGCGCGGGTGCCGGTCGGCGCCTCGGTGGTGGTCAGCGGGTTGGGCGCGGTCGGGCTGTCGATCGTGCAGGCGGCGGTGATCGCCGGCGCGACGACCATCCTGGCCGCGGACATGAACGCCGCCCGCCGCGCCGAGGCGCTCCGGCTGGGCGCGACGCACGTCGCCGACCCTGTCGCGGAGCCCGTCGACAAGCTGGCCCGCTCGCTGACCGACGGCCGGGGCGCGGACTTCGCGTTCGACGCGGTCGGCCGCGGTGCGGTGGTGGAGACGCTGTTGAAGGCGACCCGCAACGGCGGCACCACCGTCATGGTCGGCATACCGTCCACATCAGACACCGTCTCGGTGCGCGCCCTGGTGCACGCGTTCTACGAGAAGAAGCTGGTCGGCTGCTATCTCGGGTCGGCCAACCCGCACCGCGACTTCCCCCGGATCCTCGACCTCTGGCGCGCGGGACGGCTCGACCTGGCCGGCATGGTCACCGCCAAGCGGCCGCTCGCCGAGGTCAACCTCGCCCTCGACGACCTGCGCCGCGGCGCCGGCGTCCGCACCGTGCTGGAGATGACCGCATGAGGTACGACAGCGCCTTCGTCGACGGCGCCTGGATCCCCGTCTCGCACGACGCGCTGACCCTGGTCGACCCGGCCACCGAGGAGCCGTTCACCGAGCTGGCCCTGGCGGGCCCGGCAGAGGTCGACGCGGCGGTGGCC
>NZ_JBFAIU010000442.1:0-5204 GCF_040654855.1 Asanoa sp. NPDC050611 | reverse complement strand
CTTCCGATCTGGCGACTTCCGCCCGACGGCCGCCGCTCCACGGCTGTCGGGCGGTCACCTCGCCGCCGACGCGGAAAGAGGTGAATCCATGACGAAGCCCGCCGCAGTGAACTCGCGGCGTGTCACCTCGGATTGGGCAGCCTTGTTTCCCGGGTTGGACGTGTGGAAGCGGCGGCGGTTGCTTCGTCGGGGCGGGCCGGTGCTGCAGGGCATCGCTCTGGACCTGACCACGTCTGGCGGCGAGTACGTCCCGTCAGTGCGTCTACACCGGCTGACGCGCCAGCTTCCTGTCGTCGTGCTCAGCCTGGACCAACGCCTTGTCGGGCGCTCCGCAGTGCAGGAACGCATCATCTTCGGGGGCCACGAGCGAGAGTTCCGCGATGCTGCCGAGCGCCTTCGCTCGCCAAGATTCGCTCCACAACGGAACAGGACACGGCGATGGCGGCTCAGTGGGCGGCGTCCATCTGCTGCGTGCCGATCACCGACAGCAGTCGCAACGCCTCCTCGGAGGACGAACCCGGGTCGGCTGTGTAGATCACCATCCGCTGGTCCTGACCGGAGATCTCGAGTACGTCGCAGTTGACGGTCACCGGCCCCACTTGCGGATGCTGGAACGTCTTCCGCAACGTGTGGTCGTCGCACACGTCGTGGGAGCGCCACAGCTGCCCGAACTCGGCGCTGCCCGCGAGCAGTTCGGCCACCAGCGCCTTCAGTTCGGGATCGTCGGGGTAGCGGGCCGCGGCGGCGCGCAGGTTGTGTGCCCCGGAGCGGGCGAAAGCGTCCGCGTCGGAGACCCCGTAGAGGCGGCGGCCGGCCGGGTGCGGGCCGAGGAACGCGCGGCGGAGCAGGTTGCGGTTCCGGGGTGGCTGGGCGGAGAAGTCCTCCATGAGGGCGGCGGCCAGGTCGTTCCACGCGAGCACGTCGTAGGTCGCCGAGGTCACGAAAGCGGCGGACGCCGGCAACCGTTCGAGCAGGTCCAGGATGCTCCGCCGGACCTCCCGCGACGGTCCCGGCGGGATCGGCGGGGCACCGGCCAGGTGATGGAGGTGGTCGCGTTCGGCGTCCGACAGGCGCAGGGCCCGGGCGAGGCCGGCCAGCACCTCGCGGGACGGGCGCGGGGCGCGTGCCTGCTCGAGGCGGGTGTAGTACTCCGTCGAGATGAACGCCAGCTGCGCCGCCTCCTCGCGGCGCAGCCCCGGGGTGCGGCGGCGCAGGCCGGCGGGCAGCCCGACCTCGGCGGGCGTGATCCGCTCACGCCTGCTGCGCAGGAAAGCCGCCAGTTCGCGCTTGTCCACAGGCCCAGTGTGCGCGCGCCGGAGGCGGCACAGCCAGGTACAACCCGTGCCTGGCTGGGCGATGCGCGCCGCCGGACGCTCGGTGCCATGAACGAGAGACTGGGACTGCTGGACGGGAAGGTCGCCTTCGTCACCGGCGCCGGGCGGGGATCGGCGCCGCGGCGGCGCGGCTGTTCGCTCGCGAGGGCGCCCGCGTGATGCTCGCCGCCCGGACCGAGAGCCAGCTCGCGGCGGTGACCGCCGAGATCCGCGCGGCGGGCGGGACCGCCGACTACGTCATCTGCGACCTGGCGGACTCCGCCGGCGTGCGGGCGGCCGTGGACCGCGTCGTCGACCGGTTTGGGCGGCTGGATGTCGCTTTCAACAACGGCGCGACGTTCGTACCGCCCGGTCCGCTGGACCAGGTGTCCGAAGCTGACTTCGACCGCCTGTACGCGGTCAACCTCCGCGGCGTCTGGCTCGCCATGGTCGCCCAGGTGACCGCGATCCGGGCGACGGCCGGCACCGGCGCCATCGTCAACAACTCGTCGATCGGCAGCCTGATGGGCAACCCCGAGCTTCCGGTGTACGGAGCGATGAAGCGCGCCGTCAACAGCCTCACCGAGTCGGCCGCGATCACGTTCGGGCCGGAGGGGATCCGGGTCAACGCGATCGCGCCCGGCAACACGACGACGGAGATGATCCGTGCGTGGGAGGCCTATTCGCCCGGTCTCACCGACCGGCTCAAGGCGCGTACACCCCTCGGCCGGGCCGCCGAGCCCGACGAGATCGCCGAGGTCGCCGCGTGGCTGCTCAGCGACCGTGCCTCCTGGGTGACCGGCACGGTGCTCCGGGTCGACGGTGGCGCTCGCGCTTGAGCACCGTTCTGTCGTACCCAGATGCCACCATGTGGAAATGCTCTTCGCAGATCTTGCCGCGACGTCGGCTGCGGTGGCCGCGACAACGAAGCGGCTGGCCAAGGTCGATCTGCTGTCGGCCGCGCTCCGCGGGCTCGATCCGGATGAGGTCGAGGCGGGGTCGGCCTACCTCGCCGGTGAGCTACGCCAGCGGCAGACCGGGGTCGGCTATGCGGGGCTGCGCGACCTACCGCCGCCGGCCGAGCAGCCGACCTTGACCGTCGGGGCCGTCGACGGCGCCATCGCGGAGATCGCCGCCGTCAGCGGGAGCGGCTCGCAGGCGCGACGCAAGGCACTGCTCGGCGCGCTGTTCGCCGCGGCGACCGTCGACGAGCAGCGGATGTTGCGTGGTTTGTTCAGCGGCGAGCTACGCCAGGGTGCGCAGGCCGGGCTGCTTGCCGACGCGATCGCCCGCGCCGCCGACGTGCCCGGGCCGGCCGTGCGCCGGGCGCTGCTGCTCGTGGGCGACCTCAAGACCGTGGCGGTGGCCGCGCTGGCCGGTGGGGTCGGCGCGCTGGCCGAGTTCGCGCTGCAGGTGGGCCGGCCGCTGGCGCCGATGCTCGCCTCCAGCGCGCCCAGCGTCGACGAGGCGCTCGACGCCACGGGGGTGCCGGCCGCGGTCGACGTGAAGCTCGACGGCATCCGCATCCAGGTGCACCGCAGCGGCGACGACGTCGGCGTGTTCACCCGCAGCCTCGACGAGATCACGCCGCGGTTGCCGGAGGTGGTCGCCGCCGTGCGCTCCCTACCGGCGCGCGACATCGTGCTCGACGGTGAGGCCATCGGGCTCGACGCCGAGGGTCGCCCCCGGCCGTTCCAGGAGACGGCGAGCCGGGCGGCCACCCGAGGCGCGCGGCGCGGTGCACCGGCCACGCCGGCCGTCGACGGGGTGAGGTTGACACCATATTTCTTCGACGTGCTGCACATCGACGGCGCCGACCTGCTCGACGCGCCCGGGGTGGAGCGGTGGGCGGCGCTCGAGACGGCGTTGCCCGAGGCGCTGCGGGTGCCGCGCACGATGGTCGACGGGCCAGAGCGGGCGCACGACTTCTACGCCAAGGCCCTCGACGCCGGCCACGAGGGCGTGGTGGTGAAGGCGGGCGGGGCGGCGTATGACGCCGGTCGGCGTGGTTCCGCCTGGGTCAAGGTCAAGCCCCGGCACACGCTCGACCTGGTCGTCCTCGCGGTCGAGTGGGGGAGCGGCCGGCGCACCGGCTGGCTGTCCAACCTGCACCTCGGCGCGCGCGATCCGCGTACCGGCGGGTTCGTCATGCTCGGCAAGACCTTCAAGGGTTTGACCGACGAGCTGCTGCGCTGGCAGACCGAGCGGTTCCAGGAGCTCGCCGTCGACAAGGGCGACTGGGTCGTCCACGTCCGGCCCGAGCAGGTCGTCGAGATCGCCTTCGACGGGGTGCAGACGAGCCCGCGCTACCCGGGCGGGGTGGCGCTACGGTTCGCGCGGGTGCTGCGCTATCGCGACGACAAGACCGCCGAGGAGGCCGACACGATCGACACAGTGCTCGCCATCCACGCCGGGCGGCCGCTCACGGACTGACCGCGCCGGCCCGTCACGCCAGGGGGCCGCTCACCGCTGCCTTCGGTGGCCGTAACGCCGGGCGGCGTATACGGACCTCGCGCCGACAATCACGCCGGGGGCCGCTCACGGATCGAGTGCGCCGGCCCCTCACGCCCGGGGGCCGCTCACGGGCTGAGCTCGATGGCCGTTCACGCCGAGCGGCCGCACGCGGACCTCGCGCGGCGGCGGTCACTTCAGGTCGGCGGCGACGAACGACCAGACCTCGAGGTCGACGCGGCCACTGTGGACGTAGCCGGCGTTGCGCAGCAGGCCCTCGTAGGTGAAGCCGGCCTTCTCCGCCACGCGGCGCGACGCCGTGTTTCCCGGCGCCACCCGCAGCTCGATCCGCTGGAAGCCGTGCTCGAGGATCAGCGCGATGGCCAGCGCGTCAACCGCCTCCGGCGCGACACCGAAACCGCGGGCTTCGGCGGCGACCGCGTACGAGATCTCGGTTACCTTGGAGCCCCAGTCGGTGCGCTTGGTCCACAGGCAGCCGACGAGCCGCTCGTCCTCGCGACGGATGATGCCGTAATGGTCCCCGGCGCCGCTGTCCCGCCGCTCCTGGGCCATCTCGGTGCACCAGGCGGTGCCGTCGATCTGCCCGAAGTCGCGCGGAAACGGCAGCCAGCGCTGGACCTGCTTGTCGGCGAAGATCTCGGCGACCGGCTTGGCGTCGTCCTCGGACAATTGGCGCACGTGCACCCGCGGCGTCGAGACCCGCATCTCCGGAAACTTCCGCAGCGGCAGCTGACCCCTCACGTGATCCCCCCGTCGTCGTTGCGCATCCGTCCTTCACCCGGGCCGTGCGGCGGCCGTGGCGCGGGCACCGCCGGCACCTCGGCCGTGCCACCCACCAGCGCCTCGTCGGCCCCGGCTTGTCCCGACAACGCGTCGGCGGGCCGACCGGGTACGGGTTCCACCCCACCGCCACCGAAGCCGGGCGCGGAAACCGCCTGCTCCACCAGGCCGAAGCCGCCGCCGGGGCTGGTCGGCCCGAAGCCACTGGGGCTGGTCGGCCCGAAGCCGCCAGGTTCGGTCGTTTCGGGGCTGGTGCCGGGTCCGGCCGGGCTGAAGCCGCCGCCGGGTCCGGTCGGCCCGAAGCCGCCCGGCCCAGCGCTGCCGCCGGGACCGCCCGGGCCGTAGCCGGAAACCGGCTGGACCGCGGCCCGCGGCCGCCCCCCGGTCGGCACCGAGGACGCCGGCCGCGCCGGACCGAACCCGCTCCCAGCCGCCGGCAGACCACCACGCCCGAGCGGGAACCCGAATTCCCGACCCGGTTCGCCACCCTGTTGCGGCCGCGGCCCCGGCGCGCCCTGCTCGGGCCGCTCATCCGAGCCACCGTCCGGCACGACGTACGCGTATCCCTCAGCCGGCGCACCCACCCGCGCCCCGGGCACGCTCGCGAAGCCAAAACCGTCTGTCACCTGCTCGCCGCCC
>NZ_JBFAIU010000441.1:0-5226 GCF_040654855.1 Asanoa sp. NPDC050611 | reverse complement strand
GTCTCGGCGTCGGCGAGGATCCGCTGCGCCAGCGGCAGCAGCGTCTCGCCGGCCGGCACGGCCTCGCGGTGGGCGTCCGAGCGGGGCCACGGCGGCACGTACGCCTGCATCCACGCCGTGCCCGCGAAGGTCCGCAGCTTGCGGGCGGCGGAGGTCAGCCGCACCGACCGGGCCAGGTCACCGGCGCGGGCCGCGAGGTCCGCGAGCGCGTCGAGGTAGACCGCGCTGCCGGCCTGGTCGCTCGCCGCGGCCGACAGGCGCAGCCCGGTGGCGAGGTAGCCGGCCGCGGTCTCCGGATCGCCCGCGGAGGTCGCGGTGACGGCGAGGCTGTAGAGCGCCACGACCTCGCCGAGGTGGTCCTCGGTCTTGCGCGCTATCCGCAGCCCGCCCGCGTACTCCTCCGCCGCGGCGGCGTAGTCGCCCTCGTTGAGCGGCACGAGCGCGAGCCGCGTGTGGTAGAGCGCGGCCATCCAGATCTCGCCGATCCGCTCACTGATCTGCTTGGTCTCGCCGAGCAGCGCGCGGGCCTGCGGGTAGTCGCCGCGGGACAGGGCGAGCTGGCCCAGCATGCCGGCCGCGCGCGCGTTGACGTCCTGGTCGCCCAGCTCGCGCAGGATGGGCAGGACCCGCTCGAGCTGCACCCGGCCGCGTTCCTGGTCGCCGCTGAGGAACGCGATGGCGCCGTCGCCGAACAGCGCGTGCGAGTACGCCCTGGGCGACATCGAGTCGGCGTGCTCGAGGATCCGCCGGACCGTCCGGGCGCCCTCGTCGATGTGGCCGCGCAGCCACCACAGTGGCCAGAGCATCCAGGCCAGCCGCACCGCGTCATCCATCTCGTCGTTGTCGATGAACCAGTTGACCGCGGCACGCAGGTTGTCGTGCTCGGCCGCGAGCAGGTCGACCGCCGCCGGGTCGGTGGAGGTCTGGCCGACCGGCGGCGCGGTCGCCACGGCGAAGGCCAGGTAGTAGCGGGCGTGCCGCTCGTGGGTCTCCGCCCAGTCGAAGTCCTCGCGCAGCCGGTCGAGGGCGAACTCGCGGATCGTGGCCAGCATCGACATCCGCGGCTCGGGGCCGCGCACGTCCTGGGTCACCAGGCTGCTCTCGATCAGGGCGGTGAACGTCTCGAGCGCCGCGTAGCGGTCGGGCATCGCGACGAGCGCGGTGCCCGCCTCCAGGTCGAAGCCGCCGGAGAAGACCCCGATGCGGGCGAAGGTCTGCTGCTCCTCCGGGCGCAAGAGCTGGTAGCTCCAGGCGATCGTGTCGCGCAGCGTGCGCTGCCGGGCCGGCAGGTCGCGCGCGCCGCCGGTCAGCGTGCCGAGCCCGCGCTCGAGCCGCTCGGCCAGCACCCACAGCGGAAGCACCCGGACCTTGGCCGCGGCCAGCTCGACCGCCAGCGGCAGCCCGTCGAGCCGGCGGACGATCTCCGCTATCGCGGCCGCGCCGTCGGCGTCGACGCGGAAGTCGGACCGGACGCCCCGGGCCCGCTCGACGAAGAGCTGCGCGGCGCCGTCCTTGACCGCGCGCAACGGATCCTCACGCGGGTCGGGTATGCGCAGGGGTGGTACGTCGAAGACGTGCTCGCCGGTCAGCCGGAGCGGCACCCGGCTGGTGGCCAGCACCCGCAACCGTGGGCAGGTGTCGAGCATGGTGCTGATGACGGTGGCGGCGTCGGTGAGGTGCTCCATGTTGTCGACGACGAGCAGGATCGACCGGTCCCGCAGATAGGCGACCGCGTTCTCGATGGCCGACTGGTTGGGCATCGTCCACAGGTTCAGCGAGGTGGCGATCGCCATGCCGACCGAGTCCGGGTCCGTGACCGCCGAGAGGTCGGTGAACGCCACCCCGTCGGCGAACGTCGGCCCGAGCGTCTCGCCGAGCTGCAGCGCCAGCCGGGTCTTGCCGACCCCGCCCGGCCCGGTGAGCGTGACCAGCCGCACGTCGTCGCGGGTCAGCAGGTCGCTGAGGGCACGCTGCTCGGCAGCGCGGCCGAGGAGCTGGTTGGGCGGCACGGGCAACGGGGTGCGCGTGCCGTTGTCGGGGCGCGCGGGGCTGACCGGGTTGAACCGCTCGGTGAGCAGGAGCGCGACGTCGTCGCCAACCACCCGGCGCAGCTCGTCGGCCGAGTGGAAGCGGCGGTAGCTCACCTGGGCGTCGTGGCGGATACGGTCGAGCAATGCCGAGAGCCGCGGGTCGCGACCGTTGGCCGGGCTCTTGACGTAGATCAGCTTGGGCAGGTCGCCGGCGGCCCGGAACTCCTGCTCGATGCCGGCGACGTCGGATTCGGGCTCGACCCAGCCGTAGCTCTCGCCGTAGATGCCGATGAAGAGCTGGCTCTCGCCGATGTAGTCGCGGTAGACGTCCGGGTCGCGGGGGCGCCGGGCACCGAGCTCGAACATGACCGGGACGAGCCGCATCCGCGCGATGGTGTCCCGCACCGCGAGGCGCTCGTCCTCCAGCTCGTCGAGTGCCGATGAGATGAAGATGCGCAACCGGCGATCGGGGTTGTTGATCATCGATTGCGCCTGGCCAGCGTCCGGCTCACCCCAGCTTGCCATGGAAAATCATCACATCCCCCCGTCAGGACTGAAATTACTCCTGACAGGGGGCGTCGCCCACCGCGCGGGGGCCGGCTCCGCGGCACCGACCCCCCGCGCGAGCTGGCGCTATTCGGCGCGGCGGCGGGCCCGGAACTCCTCGACGGGAAGCCCACCCCAGCCCCAGTTCGCCGTCTCCACCTCGTCGATCACGACGAACGTGGACTCCATCGGCTTGCCGAGCACGTCGAGGAGCAGCTTGCTGACGCCGTGGATGAGCGCCGCCTTCTCCGCCGGCGTGGGCGCCGTCGCGCCGGGCGTGGTGCCTTCACGGGTGATCTGGATGTTGACGTACGGCATCGCTGCCTCCTTGGTCAGTGTCCGGCGTTCTGGCCGCCGTCGACGTGCAGGATCTCGCCCGTCACGAACGGCGCCGACTCGAGGTAGACGACCGCGTCGACGATGTCTCCGGTCTCGCCCATCCGGCCGACCGGGTGCAGCCCGTCGAAGGTCGGGTGGTACTCGACCGGGTGCATCGGGGTCTTGATGATGCCCGGCGCGACGGCGTTGACCCGGACACCGCGGCGCGCGTACTCGATGGCCAGTGACTTGGTGGCGGAGCTGAGCCCGCCCTTGGTCAGCGACGCGAGCACCGACGGCACGTTGGAGTTGGGCTGGTCGACGAAGCTCGTGGTGATGGTCACCACGTGGCCGGCCCCCGTGGCCAGCAGGTGCGGCAGCGCCCGGCGGGTCAGCTGGAAGAACCCCGCCACGTTGACGCCCATCAGCAGGTCGAAGTCCGCGTCGGTGTAGTCGGTGAACGGCTTGGCCACGAAGACGCCGGCGTTGTTCACGACGGTGTCGATCCGGCCGAACCGGTCGAGCGCCGCGGCGACCACCCGCTCGGCGGTGCCGGGCGCGGCGATGTCGCCCTGCACGGTCACGACCATGGGGTCGTCGGGGTCGGCGATCGAGCGCGAGGTGGCCACGACCCCGTAGCCGAGCTTGCGGTACGCCTCGACCAGGCCGGCGCCGATCCCCTGTGATGCGCCGGTGATCACAGCCACCTTCGGTCCCTGATTCATTGCGTTACCTCTCATGATCGGACATCTCGTCGCCACTAGACGACTGGTCGACTAAAAGCTAGATGACCGGTCGTGTATTCTCCAAGGCGTGGGACGGACGAGTGACGCGCGTGACAAGATCCTCGAAGCCGCCAAGCTGCTGTTCGAGCAGCGCGGCTACTCGGCGATCGGCGTGGCCGAGATCTGCACGACGGCGGGCGTGCCGAAGGGCAGCTTCTACTACTTCTTCGAGTCCAAGCAGGCGCTGGCGCTCACCGTGATCGACGAGCACTGGGCCGCGCAGCAGGCCCAGTGGGTCTCGATCCTGCGCGGCGAGGGCGATCCGCTGCGCCGGCTGCGGGAGCTGTTCGAGGCGACCGAAGAGGTGCAGCGCGCCGGGCAGGCACGCGCCGGCGTGGTCGTCGGCTGCCTGTTCGGCAACCTCGCGCTGGAGTTGAGCAACCAGGCCGAGGAGATCCGCAAGCGGCTGCAGGAGATCTTCGAGGCCCAGATCGACCTGATCGAGCAGGTGGTGCTCGAGGCGAAGGCGGCGGGCCTGGCCGGCGCGGCGGTCGACGCGCGCGAGGCCGGCCGGTCGATCGTGGCCCAGATCGAGGGCCGCGTGCTGCTGGCCAAGCTGCTCAACGACCCGCGGCAGCTCGACTCGCTGTGGCGCGACACGCTCGACCTCTTGCAGGTGCCCCAGCAGTCACGGTCGGCCGACGCGGGGCGGGCGTGCTAGATTGCCGACATTGCGGTCTTGTGTTCCCCATACCTTGCGGACGCCCGGGTGACGTGCCACGGGCGTTTTGTGTTTGTACCGGTTCGCCGGTCGGGATGGATGCATGCGGCAATCGCGGCGCCCGCACACGGCGGGCACCATTCCGAGAGGTAAGACAATGGCAGTAGGCACCGTCAAGTGGTTCAACGCCGACAAGGGTTTCGGCTTCATCGCGCAGGACGGCGGTGGCCCGGACGTGTTCGCGCACTTCTCGGCCATCGACTCCAGCGGCTTCCGGTCGCTGGAGGAGAACCAGCGCGTGGAGTTCGACATCCAGCAGGGCCAGAAGGGCCCGCAGGCGGCCAACATCCGCGTGATCTGAACCGCACCGACCGTGTCCCCACGGCACCGCCGGCGCGGTGGGGACACGACCTCGGCGCACCCCCGGAGATTGACTGTGATCGTGCTCTTTCTCGGCGGCCCCTGGCATGACCAACGACACGACGTCGCCCCCACGCGTCAGTCCGCCGGCCACCTCCCGCTGCACTTCGCCGTGCCCACGTTCGACGGCGTGCGGCCCCGACAGGTGACCTACACCAGGCGGTTCGTGCGCTCCGCGGGCACCCGCCTCCCGGTCTACGTGTCGCCCGACTACGAAGGACCGGCGCGCGGGTGAGCCGCTCGACCCGCGCTTGCCGGAAAACACCCGCCCGGCGGGCGACTGACGCCGCTGGGTGTTAAACTGCGCATATTGCATTTCATGTTCATACCTTGCAGACGCCCGGGTATAGCGCCACGGGCGTTTTGTGTTGGGCCGGTGCGCCGGTCGGTATGGACACCAGGCTGCGCACCACCGGCACGCACCGTCCGAACAGGACAGCCGCGTTCTCATGCCGCTCGAACCACC
>NZ_JBFAIU010000440.1:0-5278 GCF_040654855.1 Asanoa sp. NPDC050611 | reverse complement strand
GCTCGCCCCGGACCACCAGCGCCCGGCTCTCCCCCGCGCGGACCGCATCCAGCAACTGGTCGAAAACTGCCCGTTCCGGGCGCCTCCCTAGCAACATGCCGCCTCAACCATAGGCCGGGCCGCCGCGCGCCGTGGCCGGACCAGGTTTTCGCACTGCCAGTGCAGTATTGACACCCGTCACACGCGGTGCCTAACGTCGATCTCCCCTGCCCCCTCTGGGAGGAGCGCATCGATGCGCCGTACCCTCCTGTTCCGCGTCCTGGTGTGCACGGTGGCCGCCGTCACCGCCGTGACCACCCTTCCGACGACGGCTGCGAGCGCCGACCGGGGCACACCCGGCGACCAACCCCTGCCCGGCTACACGATCGTCAACCCGCCGCTGACACCGGCCACCGTGGACGGTGCCGCGTCCACCGTACGACAGGGCACCTACCGGCACGCGGCGTACATCATCGAGGTGCCGCCGCGCTGGAACGGCGACCTGGTGATGTGGGCGCACGGCTACCGCGGCCAGGGCACGGTGCTGACCGTCGACCCGCCCGCCTACGGCATGCGCCAGAAACTGCTCTCCCAGGGGTACGCGTGGGCGGCGTCCTCGTACACGGGAAACGGTTTCGACATCCGCGCCGGCGTGGTCAGCACCCAGGAGCTGGCCGGCCTGTTCGGCAAGACGGTCCGCCGTCCACACCGGACGTACATCGCGGGCGTGTCGATGGGCGGCTACATCATCGGGCGGTCGCTGGAGGAGTACCCGGGCCTCTACGACGGCGCCCTGCCGATGTGCGGGGTGATGGGCGACCAGCGCCTGATCGACTACTTCCTCGACTACCAGCTGACCGCGGAGGCGCTCAGCGGGGTCACGACGTACCCGGCCGGACCCGACTACCTGACCACGGTCGTGCCGGCGGTGCAGCAGAAGCTGGGACTCGTCGGTCTCTCGCCGGTGGCACCGGAGCCGTCGAACGCGCTGGGCCGGCAGTTCCGCGACATCACGGTCAACCAGTCGGGCGGCCCCCGCCCGGGCGCGGCGGCGTCGTTCGCGTACTGGAAGGACTTCCTGTTCGGCCTGGGCGCCCCGGCCGAGTCGTCATCCACACCGGCCCAGGACCCGGGCCTGATCTCGACGAACCTGTTCACGCGCTACTCGCCGAACACACCGGTGAACGTGAACCGCGTGGTCCGTCGGGTGGCGCCGGAGTCGCTGCGCGAACGGGTCTCGAACCGGCTGACGCAGGTCCCGAAGATCGAGGGCCGCCCGCGGGTCCCGGTCCTGTCGCTGCACACCCTGGGCGACCTGTTCGTGCCGTTCGTCAACGAGCAGCAGTACCAGGCGGACGTCTCCCGGCACGGCCGGGACCGGCTGCTGGTGCAGCGCGCGGTCCGGGCGACGGAACACTGCGAGTTCAGCCCGACCGAGGTCGGCACGGCGTGGGACGACCTGGTGAACTGGGTGCGCCACGACCGCAGGCCGGCGGGCGACCGCGTGGACCGCAGGTCGGTGGCGGCCCCGGACTACGGCTGCCGCTTCAGCGACAAGGCGGCCTACACCACCGGCACCCGCCGCCTGTTCCCCGCCTGCCCGTGACTCACGCGAACACGAAGTAGCGCAACCAGAGGTACGGCGTGCACAGCGCCACGGTTATCGCGGTGACGATCAGGCCGTACTTCGTGAACTGCCAGAAGGAGATCGGGCGCCCGGCGCGTTCGGCCAAGCCCAGCACCACCACGTTGGCCGACGCGCCGATCGCCGTCGCGTTGCCGCCCAGGTCCGCGCCCAGGGCCAGCGACCACCAGAGGACCTGCGGGTCCTGGCCGCCGTAGTCGGCGCGGACCAGTTCCGCGACCACCGGGCTCATCGTCGCGACGTACGGGATGTTGTCCACGACCGCTGACAGCACCGCCGAACCCCACAGCAGCACCATCGACGCGAGGAGCAGGCGGCCCTCCACCGCGTCGGAGGCGGCGTCCGCGATCCGGGCCACCACGCCCGTCGAGACCAGGGCGCCGACCATCACGAACAGGCCCGCGAAGAAGACCAGCGTCGGCCATTCCACGTCCCCGGCCACCTCGGTGGGGTCCAGGCGGGACAGTGCCAGCAGGACCAGGCCGCCGACCATCGCGATGACCGACGGCTCCAGGCGCAGCACCGTCTGCAGGGCGAACGCCACCGTCACGACGGCCAGGACCAGCAGGGAGACCACCAGCAGGCGCACGTCGCGGATCGCGTCCCGCTCCCGCAGCGCCATGACCGACGCCGCCCGGTCCGGGTCGTGGCGGAACGCCGACCGGAACAGCCACCGGCACAGCAGCATCAACGCGACCACCAGGAGGACCACGATCGGCGTCAGGTGCACCAGGAAGTCGTTGTAGGACAGTCCGGCCCGGCTGCCGATGATGATGTTCGGCGGGTCACCGACCAGTGTGGACGTCCCGCCGACGTTCGACGCCAGCGCCTCCACGATGAGGAACGGGGCGACCGGCACCGCCAGCCGGTCGCAGACCAGGAACGTCACCGGCGCGATCAGCAGGACCGTGGTCACGTTGTCGAGGAACGCCGACGCGAAGGCGGTCACTCCGACCAGGATCACCATCAGGCGGTACGGGCGGCCGCGCGCCCGTTTGGCCGCCCAGATCGCGACGTACTCGAAGACACCCGTGCGGCGCAGGACCGCGACGATCAGCATCATGCCGAGCAGCAGGAAGATCACGTGCCAGTCGATGCCGGCGTCGGCGGAGAAGAAGGCGTGGTCCGCGGACGTCGCGCCGATGAGCAGCATCAGCACCGCGCCACCGAGCGCGGCGGCCACGCGGTGGACCTTCTCCGTGGCGATCAGCGCGTACGCCACCGCGAAGACCGCGACAGCGAGCCAGGCGGTCGTGCTCATGCCACCGGGACCCTAGCCGGGGCCGGCCGCCGCCGGAAGGCGTCGCGTCAGTCGAAGCGCTCGCCCATCGTGGCGAGCATGCGGTCGATCTCGTCACTGAGCGAGCCCTCGCCGCGCCGTTCGAGCCAGACGTCCGTGCCGACCCGCAGGCTCGCGGTGAAGGCCGCCGCCATCAGCCGGGCGCGCATCGCGTCGGCGCCGCGGCGGGTGAGCTCGCCGGCGACGTCCTCCTCGAACGCCGCGTGGCGGGCGAACTGCTGGCCGACCAGCGACGGGTGGCGGCGGATGAGGCGGCTCTGCGCGACCCATTCGGGGTCGGGCTCGCCGGACTCGTCGAACAGGGCCCGGCTGCTGGCCCGGATCGCCAGCCACGCCGGCTCGGTCGTGGGCCGCGCGCCCAGCGCCTGCAGGAACTGGTTGAGCCGCTCCCGCTCGCCGTGCAGGAGGGCGTCCTCCTTGTTGGCGAAGTAGTTGGAGAACGTGCGCCGGGACACCTCCGCGGCCTCGACGATCGCCTCCACCGTGACCTCGGTCAGCCCCCGCTCGATCGCCAGCTCCATCGCCGCGCGATGGAGAGCGTCGGCGGTCGCCGCCTTCTTCCGCTCGCGAAGGGTCTGTGTCTCCGCCGTCGCCGTCTCCACGCCTTGCACGATATCGCGGGATCCCACGTATTGCTCAATGGGCAACTTTGCACACTAGGAAATTCGATGGCAAGCTGAACGCGCGGTCGGCTCACGTATGGCAGCGTGCGCGGGCAGCGGCAAGGATGGGAAGCGAGGGCATCGATACCTCGCAGGCCAACGGTGACCCCGAAAGGATCGAGGCGGATGGGCACCTCGGTGGCGCGGCACCCGGACGAGGAGCACTACGGTCCGGCCGTACGACCGATGAAGTTCGAGCGTGGCACCGACGGCCCGCGCGTCGTCATGGTCGGTGTCGACGGCACCGAGACCTCGCTGCGCGCGGCCGCGTCGGCGTTCGGGGTCGCCCGGCGCCAGGGCTGCGGCCTGACCATGGTCTTCGTGGCCGCGCCGGGCCTGCTCGCCTCGCTCGCGCCGCAGGTCGGCTACGCGCAGCAGGAGGCGTTCGAGGAGGTCGCCGCCGACCTCAAGCGGGAGGCGCACCGGGCCGCGGAGGAGTACGGGGTGCCGGTCACGCTGGTCACCCGCCGCGGCGACGCGTTCTCGGAGCTGGCCGCCGTCGCCGACGCGATCAAGGCCGACTTCGTCTTCGTCGGCGCGAGCGCGCAGGCCGGGCACAAGTTCGTCGGCTCGATCGCCACCCGCCTGGTCCGGCTGGGCCACTGGCCGGTCGTCGTCGTCCCTTAACGCGCCTTGTCGTACGCCTCGCGCGCCTCGAAAACCCCATCGAGGTTGGCCTCGACCCAGCGCGTCAGCGTCCAGATCTGCTCGGCCACCTCCCGCCCCATCGGGGTCAGGGAGTAGTCGACCCGCGGCGGGATGACCGGCTTCGCGTCGCGGTGGACGAAACCGTCGCGCTCCAACGTCTGCAGGGTCTGCGCGAGCATCTTCTCGCTCACGCCGCCGATCGCCCGGCGCAGCTCGCTGAACCGGTGTGAGCGGTCCCGCAGCTCGGCCAGGACGAGCACGCCCCAGCGGCTGGTGACGTGCTCCAGGACCGGACGGGACGGGCAGTCGACCCGGTTGACGTCGGGCGCCTGGATCTCACTTACGGCCATGTCCGTACCTTACTTCAAGGTGGGTACTTACGGCCAGGAGGGTATGCGACGTAGCGTTAGCGGCGCCCCGTCGTTCGGACAAAAGGAACTCTTGACTCATGAGCCTCGTCATCACCGGCGCCAACGGTCAGCTCGGCCGGCTGGTCATCGCGGATCTGCTCGCCCGCGGCGTGCCGGCCGAAGGGATCACCGCCGTCGTGCGGAGCGCGGAGAAGGGCGCCGACCTGGCCGCGCTCGGCGTGCGCCTGCACGTCGCCGACTACGACGAGCCGTCGACCTTCGACGGCGCCTTCGCCGCCGGTGACCGGGTGCTGCTCATCTCCGCCAGCGAGGCCGGCCGGCGCGGGCCGCAGCACCAGGCCGTGATCGACGCCGCGGCCGCCGCCGGGGTGGCCCAGCTCGCGTACACCGGCGTGTTCGGTGGCCCGGACGCCTGGTTCGCGCTGGCCGACGACCACCGCGTGACCGAGGCCGCGATCGTCGCGGCCGGGCTGCCGTACACCTTCCTGCGCAACAACTGGTACTCGGAGATGTACACCGGCGACGTGGCCGGGATCATCGCGCGCGGCACGGTCGCCAACGCGGTCGACCCGGAGAGCCACCCCGTCGTCGCGCTTGCCACGCGGTCGCCGCTCCGCCAGCAGTTCCGGCGCTACCTCGACATCCGCGTCGGGCTCGCGTTCGCCCGGCTCGC
>NZ_JBFAIU010000439.1:0-5314 GCF_040654855.1 Asanoa sp. NPDC050611 | reverse complement strand
GTCGGTGCGACAGCGCGGCCGGTGAGCAACCCAGGCCGCCACCGCCGCGGTCGCGCTGGCCGGCGGGGCGCTGACGTCCGAGGCGGTCGCGGCCGCGGTCGAAGCGGCCTCGCGCTACGTGGCCGGCGGGGGAGCCAACGCCCGGCCTCCGGCCCCGCCACGCACGGGTGGGCCGGCGCCGGACGTGGTGGCCCGCACCCGGGCCGCGGGCGGCACGGTGGTGGCCACCGGCGGCTGTTTCGACCTGCTGCACGCCGGCCACGTCGCCACGCTGGAGGCGGCCCGCCGGCTCGGTGACTGCCTCGTCGTCTGCCTCAACTCCGACGCCGGCGTCGCCGCGCTCAAGGGCCCCGACCGCCCGTTGACCACACAGGCCGACCGGGCGCGGGTGCTGAGTGGCCTGTCCTGTGTGGACGCCGTCGTCGTCTTCGACGAGCCGACACCGGAGGCGGTGCTGTCCTGGCTCCGCCCTGACATCTGGGTCAAGGGCGGCGACTACACCGGCGCCGAGCTGCCCGAGTCGGCGCTGCTGCACCGCTGGGGCGGCCAGACCGTCGTCGTGCCCTACCTGGGCGGCCGCTCCACGACCGCGACCATCGCCGCCGCCCGCACGGGCGGCACCCAACTGGAAGGAGCATCATGAGCAACGACGCGACCGGGCGGGCCGTGCTCGTCACCGGCGGTTCGAGCGGGCTGGGCGCGGCCGTGGTCGACGGCGTCGCCAAGGCCGGCGGACGCCCCTTCGTCATCGACCGGCAGCCGCCGGCCGCGGGTGTGCCGTGGATCCGGTGCGACCTGGCCGACACACGCGCGGCCGAGGCCGCGACCGTCCGGCTGGCCGAACAGTCCGGCGGGCTCGACGCCGTGGTCACCGCGGCCGGCACGGACGTGCCCGGGCGCCTCGACGAGATCTCCGGCCCGCGCTGGGAGATGGTGGTCGCGGTCGACCTGCTCGCCACGGCGGCGGTCGTCCGCGCGGCGCTGCCCTACCTGCGGCGATCGCACGGCTCCGTGGTGACGGTCGCGTCGACGCTGGGGCTCAAGGCGGTCAGCGACGCGACGGCCTACTGTGCGGCGAAGTTCGGCGTCGTCGGGTTCACCCGCGCGCTGGCGGCGGAGACGGCCGGCGAGGTCGGCGTCACGCTGCTCATCCCCGGCGGCATGCGGACGGCGTTCTTCGACGGGCGCACCGAGCAGTACGCGCCCGGGCCGGACGCGGCGCTCAACGACCCGGAGCACGTCGCCGCGACGGTGCTGTTCGCATTGGACCAGCCGCCGGGGTGCGCCGTGCGCGAGCTGGTGGTCTGCGCCGACCAGGAGTCCTCGTACCCGTGATCCTGGTGCTGCGGGCGCTCGGCCTCGGCGACCTCGCGACCGCGGTGCCGGCCCTGCGCGGCCTGCGCGCCGCCTTCCCGGAGCACGAGATCGCGCTGGCGGCACCGCGGTGGCTGGCTCCGCTGCTGCCGCTGACCGGCGCCGTCGACCGGCACGTCCCGGTGGCGGGGTTGGAACCGACGCGGTGGGCCATACCGGAACGCCCGGCGCTGGCCGTCAACCTGCACGGCCGTGGCCCGCAGTCACACCGGCTGCTGGCCACCGCCGGCGCGCCCCGGATGTGGGCGTGGGCGCTGCCGGGCGAGCCGGGGCCGGTCTGGCGCGCCGACGAGCACGAGGTGCACCGCTGGTGCCGCCTGCTGGCCGGCTACGGCGTGCCGACCGATCCCGGCGACCTCGACCTGCGCGCGCCCGGCGGTGCCGGTCCGTCCGGCGTGACGATCGTCCATCCGGGAGCCAAGGCGCCCCGGCGGCGCTGGCCGGCGGAGCGGTTCGCCGCGGTGGCCCGCGAGCTCGCCGCACGCGGCCACCACGTGGTGGTCACGGGGTCGTTGGCGGAGCGGAACCTGGCAGCGCGGGTCGCGACCGCCGCCGGGCTCGGGACCTCGGCGGTCCTGGCGGGCGACACCGACCTCGGCGAGCTGGCGGCGCTGGTGTCCCGCGCGCGCCTGGTGGTCGCCGGTGACACCGGCATCGGTCACCTGGCGACCGCGTACCGCATCCCGTCGGTGCTCCTCTTCGGACCGGTCCCGCCGCGCCTCTGGGGTCCGCCGCCCGACCGGCCCTGGCACCGGGCGCTGCACCCGTCCGCCGAGGGTGACCTGGTGGACGGGGTCGACGTCCGGCTGGCGGCCGTCGGCGTCAGCGACGTGCTGACCGCGGCGCGGGCGGCGCAGGCGGCGCGTCCTCGGCGCGCGGCACCAGGCGGCCGAGCCCGGCGATGACCAGCGACCGGGCCACGGTGTGCCCGGGGTTGACCAGCTGCAGGCGGATGCCGCGGCGCCACGCCACGCGGTAGGCGTCGGCGAGGACGCCGATCGTGGCCGCGTCGACGAACGGCACGTGCCGCAGGTCGACGGTCACGCCCTGACGGGCGGTGCGACAGCAGAACAGCAGCGTGGGGCGCAGCTCGTCGACGTTGTCGTGGTCCACCTCGCCCCGGATCGCGAGCCGGGCCACGCCGCGGTGGTTGCGCACGGCGATCGCGAGCGTCCGCTCGCTCGGCGTGTCGTCGCTCCCGCCGGGGTACGGCGGCGCGGCGTCGCTGAGCAGGCCGGCCCGCAGCCACTCCAACGTGCGGGAGAGCAGCCGGGAGACGTGCATCTGCGAGACTCCGGTCGCCTCCGCGATCTGCACCTGGCTCTGGTTGCCGAAGAAGCGCAACGCGAGGATCTCCCGCTCCCGCGCGGGAAGCCGGGCGATCAGCCCACGGACGGTCTGGATGTCGTCGACCTGCTCCAGATCGTGGTCCGGCGAGCCGATCAGGTCGCCGACCTCCTCGCCCTGCTCGTCGTCGGCCGGCCCGGCGGGACGGTTCAGCGACCGGGCCCGGTAGGCCTGCCGGGCCCGCAGCGCCAGCTCGAGCTCGGCCGGGTCCACCTGGAGCCGATCGGCCAGCTCCGCGCGGGTCGGCGACCGGGCCAGCTCGTACGTCAGGTCCTCGATCGCCCTGGAGGTGGCCAGGGTCAGTTCCTGGATGCCGCGCGGCACGTGGGTGTCCCAGGACGCGTCCCGAAAGTACCGCCGCAGCTCGCCGCGCACCGTGGTCGCGGCGTACCCGGTGAAGGATCCGCGCTCGGCGATCAGACCGTTGACTGCCTTGACCATCCCCATCCGGGCGACCTGACGCAGGTCGTCCAACGGCTCACCGCGATGGTCGAACCAACGCGCGAGCCGGTCCGCCATCGGCAGCGCCTGCTCCCACAGCAGGTCGCGGGTCGCTTCGACGGCCTCGCCCGAGATCTTGGCCTCGGCGTAGTCGCGGGCCACTTCGTCCAGCGACGGTTCGGTCGCGCTCGTCCGGCCGTCAGTCATACGGTTGCCTCCAGTCATGACGCGCTCCACGCCACCTACCCACGTCGCAACCGGGTACTCGCATCCCGGGGGAGCAGATTGGCGCAATCCCGCCCGCCCGGCCGGCAGGTGTGATAGGCGCGGTCAGGCCTGCAGGACCGCCCAGACGACCTTGCCCGCGTCGGTCGGCAGGCAGCCCCACCGGTGGGTGAGCGCTTCGACCAGCGCGAGGCCCCGGCCTCCGTCTCCGTCGGTCGGGCCCGGCATCGCGCGCCGCTCCGGCAGGTCGACACCGCCGTCCTCGAGCGCGACCAGCAGCCACCTTCCGCGGTGCGAGACCCGCAGCGTCATCGTGGTGCCGGCGTGCCTGGTCGCGTTACTGACCAGTTCGGTCACCACCGCGCAGGCCGAGCCCACCAGGTCGGCGAGCCCCCACCGCAGGCAGCCCTCGGTGACGACCGTGCGGGCGTGCCGGGCCGCACCGCTGATCGGCGGCAGCAGCTCCCGTACGGTCGGCCGGGCCCCATCGTGGGCGATCGTCGCCAGGGCGGCCCTGACCGTGCCCCGCAGCGCGAGCACGCGAGGGATCCCGAGCCGGCGCAGCTGGTTGAGGACATCGGGCCGGGACTCGACGACGACGAACGGCACCGCCGGCCACAGGCTCGCCTGCCGGGCCACCGCGGACAGCACGGTCAGCGAGTTCCGGTCGGCGACGGCCGTGCCGGTGAGGTCGAGGACGATGGCGTCAGGCTGGTCGACGAGGCACTTGTGCAGGGTGCCGCGCAGCGCGCTGGACGTGGTGCCGTCGAGCGTGCCATGTGCCGTGACGACGACGGCGGACTCGTGCGGCTCGGTGGCGAACCGCAGCGAACTTTCCCGCATAGTGCTGTCGAGTCTGCCGTGCCTGGCGAATCGCCGCCACTTTTCGCGCGGTGGACCCGATCGAGACCGCCTGAGCACGGCGCCCCCGTTTGGGGCCTGGGGCAACGGGTACGCCAACCGCACCAATTGCGGCGGGAGGCGACCGACATGCCCGAGATCGTGGGCGAGAGCCTGGCGAAGCGGCTGGTCGAGTGGGGCGTGGACACCGTCTTCGGCCTGCCCGGCGACGGCATCAACGGCCTGATGGAAGGGTTCCGCCGGCAACGGGAGAAGCTGCGGTTCGTGCTCGTGCACCATGAGGAGGCCGCGGCGTTCATGGCCACCGGGTACGCGAAGGCGACTGGCCGGATCGGCGTCTGCGCGGCCACCTCCGGGCCGGGCGCCATCCACCTGCTCAACGGCCTCTACGACGCCAAGCTGGACCACGTGCCGGTGCTGGCCATCACCGGCATGCAGGAGACGTCGCTGCTCGGCAGCCGTTACCAGCAGGAGGTGCACCTCGACCGGCTGTTCGAGGACGTCGCCGAGTACAACCTGATGATCAGCAACCCGCAGCAGATGCCGGGCGTGGTCGACCTGGCCATCCGCAACGCGTACGCCAAGAAGACGGTGTCGCACCTGACCTTCCCCAACGACATCCAGGTCGCCGACGTGGAGCAGGACCCCTACCGGCACCCGGCGCCCGGCACCGCGCCGGCGAGCCTGCCCACACTGGACCGGCCGCAGCTCCCGCCGGGACACGAGCAGCTCGCGCGGGCGGCCGAGGTGCTCAACGCGGCGAAGAAGCCGGTGATCCTCGTCGGCGCCGGGGCGCTGCACGCCCGCACCGAGGTGATCGCGGTCGCGGAGAAGCTCGGCGCCCCGGTCGTCAAGACGCTGCCGGGCAAGGCCGTGGTGCCCGACGAGCACCCGGTCACCACCGGTGGGCTCGGCCTGCTGGGCACGAAGCCGAGCGAGGAGGCGATGGAGGAGTGCGACGCGCTGCTGATGGTCGGCGACCAGCGGGCGCAGGCCCATGATCGCCTCGATCAGCTCGGTCTGGCCGTTGCCCTGGACGCCCGCGATGCCGAGCACCTCGCCCGCC
>NZ_JBFAIU010000438.1:0-5336 GCF_040654855.1 Asanoa sp. NPDC050611 | reverse complement strand
GCTCGTGCATCCGGCGCCGCGCGAGCTCCAGCCGTGCGGCCCGGTCACGCCGGGGGTCGGTGGTCGTCGGGTCGATGGGCTCGCCTACGACGAGGACCATCGTGGGCCGGTGCCGGAACAACCGGCCGAGCCCGGTCGGCGGGGTGAACCGGATCGACAGTGGAACGACGGGCACCCGCGCCTGGGCGGCCAGGTGGAACGCGCCGCGCTTGAAGTCGCGCAGGCTCGTGTCGTAGGGCTTCAGCTCGCCCTCGGGGAAGAAGTGCACGCCCCGGCCCTTGGCGAGGAAGAGCTCCAGCTCGTCGAAGAAGCGTGGCAACTGCGCGGCGGCGGTCGGGACGGCTACACCGCCCAGGAGTCGGACGATCCAGCCGTAGCCGCGGTTCTGGAGGTTCATCGGTGCCGAGGTGAACAGCAGCCGGCGCGGGAAGACGGCGATCGCGACCAGGACGCTGTCCAGCGGATGCACGTGGTTGCACACCGTCAGCATGCCGCCGGTGCGGGGGAGCCGGTGCCGGCCTTCGCTGCGGACGCCGAGGACGAGCCGCGTCCAGAGGAACATGACCGGGATGAAGACGCCGTAGTAGAAGGCGTTCGACAACCACCGGTAGATCCGGCCCGAGTAGCCGGCGGGAGCCTGCGGCGCGTCGCCGGCCCGCGCGTAGACGCGTTCGATCGCCTTGACGGTGCGGTCGACCGCGTACAGGTCGGCGTAGCCGGCGTAGGTCTCCGACGCTTCGGCGAGGGCCGCCGGATCGTCGATCCAGGCGTCGATCCGCTCGGCGAGCGACGCGGGGTCGCCGGAGCGGAACAGGTTGCGGGTCCCGAGCGCGAACTGCCCGGTCGCGCTGCGCCGGCTGTCCGAGATCACGGGCACGAGCCCGCACGCGAACGCCTCGAGACAGGACACGCCTTCGATCTCGACGTCGGAGGCGTGCACGTAGAGGTCGCAGCTCTGGATGAGCGCGACGAGCGCGGTCTGGTCGTAGTAGCCGAACTGCGCGGGGCGGTGGAGCTTGGCCGCCATCCGCCGCAGCCGTTTCTCGCGGGGCCCGTGCCCGGCGAAGTGCAACTGGATGTCCGCGGCGTGCCGGGATCTGCGTACGGCCTTGATCAACACCTCCTGCCGCTTCTCCGGTGAGAACCGGCCCACCATGAGGATCCGGAACGGCTCGCCGGGAGCCCGCGTTCTCGCTGGCCCGGGCCGGAAGGCACTGCTCACCCCGTTGGAGATGACGTGGAGCCGCGCCCGGTAACCGTGGTGCCGCAGCTGCGCGGCGATGAACGTCGACGGGCAGTGGATGTCGGCGAACCGCCCGTAGAACAGGACGCGCAGGAGCAGGTAGACGAGCCTCGCGGCCGGTGGGAACCAACCGAGCCCGAGGTTGTACGTGATGTTCTCGGGCTGGATGTGGAACCCGGCGACGACCGGCACACCGATCTCCCGCGCCACCTTCTCCGCGGCGCGTCCCAACGGCCAGGGCTGGTAGACGTGGACGACGTCGGCGTCCTTGATCGCGGCGACCAGCGTCTCCCGGTCGGGCTTGCCGAACGCGGTGTTCTGGCGGTGGGCGAGACGGGTCGCGATGGGCACGACGAGCTCGGGCACCCAGAACACCTCGGGCCCGTCCGGCCCGTCCGGCTGGCCCTGCCGGGGTGCGCCGGGTTGCCCGCACGCGACGACGCGCACGGTGTGACCGCGGGAGATGAGGTTCGCCGCGAACCGCTTCGCCGACACGGTAATACCGTTGTTGCCGACATCGAACGTGTCGGTGACCAACGTGATGATCATCGCAGCCCGCCGCTCCCCGGGTTCACCGCGCCGGCCACCCTTCGCGCCGAGCGGGTCCCCCTACCTTCCCCTACCGAGAGATCTTGGCAGGAGATGCCGCTCGGTCCGCCGCCGACGCCTGCGAGTCGATCAGCGACGCCACGACGCGGGTGGGAATGCTAGATGCCAGGGCGGCTGTCGGCAAGAGGCGCCGTGACGCGGGCCGCCGCCAGGACCACGGTGATCCTGGCGGCGCTCGCTCGTGCCGGGGTCGCTAGTCGACGATCGTGATCGTCGCCTTGCGGTAGTTCCTACCGTTCTTGTCGGGGTCGTAGTTCTTCTCCACGTTGCCGGCGGCGTCGACTGAGAACCAGTTGAACGTGGTCGTCTCCGTCACATGGAACACCTGGCCCGGCTCCCGGAACTCGGTCGCCTCGTAGCGGGGCGACTGGAGCGTGGGCCGGCTGCCGTCGGTCGTGTAGTAGATCGTGGCCGGCTCGTTGGTCTCGAAGTGCACGTCGACCGAGCCGCGGAACCTGCCGCCGCCGGGGACGAGGTCGGAGTTCGGGTCCTTCTTGTCCTTGCCCCACTCCGCGGCGATCCGGAACATCTCCATGATGCCGTTGGCGTACTCCATCGTCTCGGAGTGGCCGCTGACCAGGTCCGGCTGGCCTTCCCACGGTGGCTGGAACGAGCCGCCCTGCCAGTTGCCGGTGGCCGGGTTGTAGACCGAGCCGCCGACCTCCCAGCCGAAGGCGTAGATGCCGTACGTGTAGTACAGGTCCTCACGCACGTTGCCGGCCGACGAGTAGAGCACGTCCGACGAGCCGCCGACGTTCTCCGGCGTGACGACCGTCTCCCGGTAGTTCTTGACCTGCGACAGGATCCGGCCGGCGGACTGCCAGTAGAACGCCTCGTCGCCCAGCGGCGGGCGCGGCGTGGTGATCCGGCCGTCCGCGATGTAGGCGCCCGGCTGCCAGAACAGCTGGCCGCCGTTGGAGTGCACCGACATCATGAACTTGATGTTCCGGTGCTTCTCGACCAGCCAGATGATGTTCTTCGACTCCGGCTCGGACAGTTCCTCGGGACCCTGGTAGGTGCCGCTGGTGCAGCTGAACGACCCGCCCGAGTAGCCGTCGTGGCCCGAACCGACCCGGTAGTTGCGGTTCAGGTCGACGCCCCACGAGTCGCGGCGACCGGGGTCGGCGTCCGCGTCGGGGCAGTGGTTGGTCATGTTCTTCCGCTGCGAGGCGAAGTTGTAGAAGCTGTAGTTCGCCCCGTCCGGGTTGTTGGACAGGATGAAGAAGACGTCGGTGTCGTTGACGATCTTCTTCGTCTCGCGGTCCGTCCGGTAGTTGTGCACCAGCCGCTCGGCCGCCTCCAGCGAGGTGGTCGCCGGCACCCACTCGCGGGCGTGGTCCTGCGCCTGGATCAGGACGCCGGGGTTGCGCCCGTCGCGGTACTTGCCGATCCGCAGCACCGGGATCGTGGCCGGGCCGCGGGGCACCTCACCCTCGGGCGCGCCGACGCGCTTCTGGTCGAGGAAGTCGGTCAGCGCGACCGGGCCGGGCGTCGCGGCGACGACGCCGGTGCCCGCGTTGGTGCGGTACGGGTGCGCCCGGTCGACCAGCCCCTGCGACTGGGTCTCCAGCGCCGCCGACACCTGCGCGGCGGTGCTGGCGAGCGCCCCGGCGGCGTCCTTGGCGAGCAGGACGCGGATGGCCTTGCCGGTCACCTCGACGCCGAGCGGCAGGCCCGCGCCCGGCCGGTCGACGAACTCGACGGTGATGTCGTTGCCACCCTCGTGGCCCCACGCCGCGGAGCTGACGACGACCGCGGACTGCCCGGTGCCGCCGATCGTGGCCTGCGCCTTGCGCTGGTAGCCGTTCGTCTTGTTGGGCAGGTAGATGATCTCGGCGATGTCCGGGTACTGCTCGGCGATCTCCTTCGCCCGGGCGTAGAGCTGCTGCGGGTGCTTGTAGCCGTCGATGAAGTTGGACTCGTAGCCCGGGCCCTCGGTCAGCGGGGGAGGGGCGCCCTCGAGCCAGTCGGAGACCGCGCCGGTGGTGACGCCACCGGTCGAGCTGGTGACCCTGATCTGGTTCGGGCGAGTGTCCAGCTTGAACAGGTTCCGGTGGAACATGTACTGCCCGGAGTCGACGAAGCGGCTCATCGTGCGGGCGTACCCGAACGGGGTGTTCTTGCCCGAGTCGTTCTCGAGCTGCATCCCGACGACCGGATCGGACTGGTTGCCCTCGGTGGTCCGGGCCTCGACGTAGAGGAAGCCCTGCCCCTTCGTGGTGAACCAGTCGGCGCGGACGACCCGCACGGTCTGCTCGTGGGTGAGCGTCTGGGCGGAGCGCGCACCGAAGCTGGGTGCGATGCCGCCGTCGGCAACCGCGGGCCACTCGAAGCCCTCGCCGTCGGCGAGGACCTTGACGCCCAGCGCCTCTAGCTCGGCGACCTCGTCGGCGGTCGCGACCGCCTCGCCCTCGATGCCGTTCGGCACGCGCTTGAGCCCGTGCTCGATGTCGAAGCCGGCGTTGGTCACCTTGTCGAGCATGTCGGCGCCGGTCAGCTCGATGTGGACGAGGCTCGCCCCGTCGGCGTTCTCGAGCTTGGACCGCGTCGTGGGATCCGCGTTCGCGGCCGGGTTCGCGAGCAGGACACTGCTCACCACCAGGGCGGGCAGCGTGAGAAGTGCGATCCGCAGTCGTCTGCGTCGCATGCTTCCTCCTTACTTTCTGCGCGTAGGATGCAGCGTCTATTGAGGACACTTGAGCGAGCTGGGTCAGGTCAGCGTATGTGCATCCATCGCTTCCGTCGCCGCGAGCAGCGGATCTTGAGTATTACTTGAGCTGCTCGTACGTCAGGGCGAGCCGAGGTACGCCAGCACGGCCAGGACGCGCCGGTGGTCGTCGTCGCTGGGCGGTAGGTCCAATTTGGTCAGGATGTTGTTGATGTGCTTGCTGACCGCTTTCTCGGTGACCACGAGACGTTCGGCGATGGCGCCGTTGGATCGGCCCTCGGCCATCACCGCGAGTACTTCCCGTTCGCGGGGGGTGAGCGCGGCGAGCTGGGCGCGGCGCCGCCCGCCGCCGAGCAGCTGGGCGACCACGTCCGGGTCCATGACCGTGCCGCCCGCGGCCACCTGGCGCACCGCGTTGACGAACTCGTCGACCTCGCCCACCCGGTCCTTGAGCATGTAGCCCACCGCGCCGGCGCCGTCGGAGAGCAGCTCGCGGGCGTACACCTGCTCGACGTACTGCGACAGGATCAGCACCGGCAGGGCCGGCACCGCGCGCCGGGCGGTGATCGCCGCGCGCAGGCCTTCGTCCGTGAACGTCGGTGGCAGGCGGACGTCGACGACGGCCACGTCGGGGCGCAGCGAGACCAGCGTCTCGGCCAGGTGGGCGCCGTCCTCGAGCGCGGCGACCACCTCGAAGCCGTACGCGGTGAGCATCCGCACCAGCCCGTCGCGCAGGTCGACCAACGGGTCCTTGACGGGGTCCGGCTCGTTGGCGCGGTTGCCGGACGCGGCACGAGTGACTCCGCCGGCGACGCG
>NZ_JBFAIU010000437.1:0-5361 GCF_040654855.1 Asanoa sp. NPDC050611 | reverse complement strand
GAACCCGGATCAGCTCGAACACGATCCGCAACCCGATCTCGCTGACGACGATCGCACCATGGGACCGTCGGCGGTGGCTGGAGCGGCGTTCGGATCGCCACCGCCGCCGTCGCCGGAGCCGCCGGAACCGCCGCCGTTGCAGGCGGCGACCGCGGACGCGACGACCAGGGCGATCGCGAATCCGGACCAGCGCCGGACCCGTCGCTGTGGTCTTGCCATATCCGAATCTCCCTTCCGGGGCCAAGCTAGCGTTTTGTGATCAAGGGATCTAGCTGGTCTTCTAGCTGGTCGCGACCGCCCCGCCGCCCTTGGCGGCCGACTCGTAGCCCGCGGCGATCACCCGCAGGCAGGCGAGCCCGTCGTCGAGGGTCGGGCCGAACGGGCGCAGGCCGGCCTGTGCGCGGTGGAGGTAGGACGCCACCTCGCGCTTGTAGTGGTGGGTGTGCGGCGGCCAGGAACCGTAGTCGTGGGGCTCCGTGGCGTCCGGTTCGATGTGCGGTGTCGTCCAGCCGCGGTAGAGCGGGTCGTCGCCCGACCGGTAGACCTCGACCCGCGGGAACGGATCGGTCGCCCGCATGACGAGCGTGCCGTCCGTGCCGTAGATCTCCAGGTTGTTGCGCATCCCGATGTCGGCGGACAGGCTCCAGACGGTGCCGATCTCGCCGAGCCCGCCGTCGGCGTACCGCAGCAGGGCCACCGCGATGTCCTCGCCGTCCAGGTCGGGCTTGTGCCGGTTGGCCGTGAACGCCGACACCTCGGTGATCTCGCCGACCAGCCAGCGCAGCAGGTCGATCCCGTGTGAGCCCTCGTCGATCCAGGCGCCACCGCCGCCGAGCACCGGGTCGTTCATCCACGCGGTCATGTCCGGCGGGCAGCCGATCTCCGCGATCCCGGCCAGGCCGATGAAGCCGCGGGTCAGCAGGATCCGGCCGAGCACGCCGGAGTCGACGATCTTCTTGGCGCGGTCGGCCTCCTTGGAGAAGCGGCTCACGAACGCGGCGGTGCCGTCGACGCCTGCGCTCCGGACCGCCTCGGCCATGGCCGTCGCGTCGGCCACCGTCGTGGCGATCGGCTTCTCGCAGAACACGTGCTTGCCGGCCTCGGCCGCGGCGATCACCTGCTCCGCGTGGCGGCTGTTCTCCGAGTGCACCATCACGATGTCGACGTCGTCGCGGGTGACGAGATCGCGCCAGTCGTCGACGAACGTGTCCACGCCGTGCCGCCGCGCCGCCGCCCGGCCCCGTTCCTCGTCGTCGTCGGCGATCGCGACGACCCGCGCGCCGGGGATCTCGGCAATCGCCTTCGCCCGGAACTCCGCGTGCACGTGGGCCCAGCTGATCATGCCGATCCGCAGGTCGGTCATCGTGTCGTCTCCTTGATCTCTTCCCGGCGGCCGCTGGCCACGGATCGGTATGCCGCGTCGACCACGGCGAGCACGTCCCGGCCCACCTGGCCGTCAGACAGCGACGGCGCTCCGCTGCGGAGGCAGTCGAGAAAATGGCCGAGCATCGCCAGATGTCCGTCGGCGACCAGGCCCGGGATGGGCAGCGGGTACGACCAGCCGGCGGTGTCGTTGACGAGTTGGAGGGGCTGGCGGTGGAGGTTGTCGACGAGGATCCGGCCCTTGGTGCCGAAGATCTCGAAGCGCGAGTCCATCGCGCCCTTGAGGCTCCAGCTGTCCTCGCACTGGCCGATGACGCCGTTGGCGAACCGCAGGGTGAGCACGGCGGTGTCCTCGGCCGTCGTCTTCTTGCCGTGCACGAAGGTGCCCGCTTCCGCGTACACAGTGGATACTGGCGCCTTCGCGAAGAAACGACAGAACTCGAGGCTGTGTACGGCCATGTCGAGGATCGCACCGCCGCCTGATCGTTCGGGGTCGAAGAACCATGGCGAGTGCGGCTCGCCGATGCCCTCGCACGCCTTGACGCGGAACACCGTGCCGATGCCGCCTGCGTCGACCACCTTGCTCGCCTCGTGGAGCGCGGGGATGAACGGCACGTTCTCGGCGTAGAACAGGCGGGTGCCGGCTTCCTTGACGGCGGCGAGCATCCGGTCGGCCTCGGTCAGGTTGCGGGCCAGCGGCTTGATGCAGATGGCGTGCTTGCCGTGCGCGGCGGCGATCTCGACGGCCTTCAGGTGGACGTCCGGTGGGGCGACGATGTCGAGCACGTCGGTGTCCGGGTCCGCGGCGGCTGCCGCGATGTCCGTGAGCGCCTTGGCCTTTACGGTCGCGGCGGCCCGCTCGGCCGACTCCTGGCTCGTGGCCACGACGCTGGTGATCCGCACGTCGGGGAGTTGAGCGAGGGCGGGCAGGTGCATCTCGCGTGCCCAGAAGCCGGCTCCGATGACGCTGACGCCGATCACGGCTTGACCACCGTGCCCTCGTCGAGGGAACGCTGGGCGGCGAGGACCAGGGCGAGGGCGTCGCGGGCCTGCCGTGGCGTGGCGGCCTGCGTGCCGTCGACCCGGCCGGTGATGCGGTCGGCGAAGTACTGCTGCTCGCCGCGGTAGCCGTAGTCCCAGACCAGGTCGGGGTACGCCCAGCCGTGTGCCTTTTCGAAGGTGCGCATCGCCTGCGCGTGCACGAGGTCGACGGCGGCGCCGCCCTTGCTGCCGTACGCCTCGATGGTGAAGTTGCCGTGTCCCGCGGTCCAGGTGACGTACATGCTGGTGACGACGCCGGTCTCGTGCGTGACGGTGACGGTCGCGTTGTCGGGGCTGCGGTGCCGCTTGGCGCCCTCGAGCACGTAGGCGCCGCCGGCCGTGTAGACCGTGGCGGCCGGGCCGAAGAGCCACTGCACCAGGTCGCCGAAGTGCACGAGCGTGTCGAGGATGACGCCGCCGCCCTGGGCCGGGTCGTAGAACCAGTCGTTCGTCGGCTCCCAGCCGAACACGGCCGCGCGGGCGGCGATGGGGTCGCCGAGCTCGCCGTCGGCGAGGCGCTGCTTGAGGCCGGGCAGGGGCGGGGTGAAGCGCAGCATGAAGCCGTGCTGGAGGATCCGGTCGCTGTCGGCCGCGGCCTCGACGACCCGGTCCGCGTCGGCCAGGGTGAGGCTGATCGGCTTCTGGCAGAAGACGTGCTTGCCGGCTCGGAGCGCCTGGATGGTCTGGTCGGCGTGGACGGCATTGGGCGAGGCGAGCAGGACGGCGTCGATCGTGTCGTCCTGGAGGATCTTGTCCAGGCCGTCGGAGATCCTGAGGCCGTAGTCCTTCGCGAAGGCTTCCGCGGCTGCCGTGTTCGGGTCCGTGCAGGTGGTCAGGCGTGCGCCGGAGACGTGCCGGTAGGCCTCGGCGTGGACCCGCGCGATGCGGCCGGTGCCGACGACTGCGACGTTGACGGTCATCGGGTCGGCTCCAGCGGGAACGTCACGCGGGTGCCCGTTTCGGCGGCCTGATAGGCACCGATAATCATTTCGAGCGCCTTGAGGCCGTCGTACGCGGTGGGCAGGTCCGGATCCGGGTTCCTGGTGGTGATCCAGTCGCGGAAGCCGAGCAGGAGGTCGCGGTAGCAGGCCTCGTAGCGCTCCTCGCCGACCAGGTCGATGTAGCGGCGGCCGACCCATGGCTCGTCGATTCCCTGGATCGCCGTCTGCGGGCTCTTCTGGTAGTGCAGTTCGATCTCGCCGCGCGTGCCGCTGAGCTCGGCGTGGTCGGGGGACGAGAGCGGGCCGAAGTAGTCGGCGGCGTGCCAGGTGCTCTCCACGGTGACGATGGCGCCGGTGTCCAATGTGTACGTCGCGATGCCGTAGTCCTCGACGCCGAGGTCCTTGTAGGTCAGCGCGCCGATCTGGCCCGTGACGTTGACCGCGTCGGCCTTGAAGAACCAGCGGAAGAAGTCGGTGAAGTGCACGCCGTGGTCGAGGAAGCCGCCACCGCCGCCGCGCACGGGGTCGGCGTACCAACCCTGCTCGGTCGTCTTGGGTGAGTCGGTGATCGCGCCGACCGGGAAGCGGATCGAGTAGAAGCCGGAGACGAGGTCGCCCACGGCGCCTTGGCGGACCGCGTCCAGCGCCTGGCGGTAGACCGGCAGGTAACGCAGCAGGTAGGCCATCATGACCGGGACCCGCTCCGCGGCGTCGACGATGCGGCGGGCGTCGGCCATGGTCGTGGCGATCGGCTTGTCGAGCAGCACGGGCTTGCCGGCCGCGGCGGCCAGCTCGACGTGGTCGGCGTGGGCGGAGGTGTAGGACGTGACGATCACCGCGTCGACGTCGTCGCGGTTGATCAGGTCGGCGTAGTCAGCGGTCCAGACGCCGTCCGTGTAGTCGGCGGCGAACTCCTTGGCCAGGTCGGCGCGCTCGTCGGCCACGCCGACCAGGCGCAGTCCGGGCAGCCCGCGGCGCAGATAGTCGGCGAACGGGTAGGCGTGGTAGTGGTTGTGCAGGCCGACGATGCCGATGCCCAGGTCAGACACAGACTTTCTCCCTTGCCGGTCGGTACGCAACCGGTTTACGCAACCGGTTGCGTTATCTTGGGCCCGAGGGTTCGATGGGCACAAGAGGTTGCGAGAAGATTTCTGTTCGTGGCCTGGTAGCGTTGCGCCGCAACAGCGCAACCGGTTGCGTAGATCTTGGAGGCCGGCGTGACCGCCGCGAAGAACGACAGACTCACCATCCGCGACATCGCGGCGCTCGCCGGCGTCTCGGCCGGCACCGTCTCCCGCGCGATGAACGGCCAGCCCGGCGTGGGCGCGGCGACGCGGGACCGGATCTCGGAGATCATCGCGGAGCACGGCTTCCGGGTGGACCCGACGGCCCGCCAGCTGTCGACGGGCCGCAGCCGCACACTGGGCGTGCTGTTCCCGCTGCACGCGTCGGAGGTCGTGCTGCACCCGGTCTACCCGGCGTTACTGGGCGCGTTGGGTGACGCCGCGGAGCGAGCCGGTTACGACCTGCTGCTGCTGACGATGTCGGGCCAGAAGTCAGCCCACGTGCTGGACACCGTGAGCCGGCGCCGGGTCGACGGCGTGGTCCTGCCCGCGGCGGGAGCCCGCGACCCGATCATCAAACAGCTGGTCGGCCTGGGTGCGCCCACGGTGCTGATCGGCCACCGCAGCAAGCTCCCGGGCGTGGGCTGGGTGGACTGCACCCACGACACCGCGGCGACGGAACTCACCGACCTGATGATCGCGGGTGGCCGCCGCTCGCTGGTGCTGATCAACGGCCCGACCCACGTGTCGGCCTGCAAGCTGCGCTCGACCGGCTTCTGGTCGGCGGTGAAGTCGGCGGGCATCCCGGGCGCCCGCGAGGTGTCGGTCCCCTTCGACACGGCCGCGGCCACGTCGACGGCCCTGGACCAGCACATCGGAATATAACACTACTGAACTACAATCACACGCATATATATCTCTTATTTCGTCTT
>NZ_JBFAIU010000436.1:0-5391 GCF_040654855.1 Asanoa sp. NPDC050611 | reverse complement strand
CCGGTCAGCAGGTGCAGGGTGACCCCGGCGTTGGTCACGTAGTGCCCCACGACGCCGCGACGATCGTGTCGAACTCGGCCTTCACCAGCTCCTCGTCATGGCACACGAGATCGAGGAACGCGTCGTCCACGGCCCGCGTAGTCGTCACACCCACCGCCGTCACCTCCTGCCGTTGACCGCCCCGGGCGGCGAACCGCCACCCAGGGCGGTGGGTCGGTCAGGCGTCGATCGCCTTGCGCCCGCTCGTCGAAACGGCCACCTTGCGCGGCTTGGCCTGTTCGGCGACCGGGATCCGGACGGTCAGGACGCCGTTGTCGTAGCTCGCCTCGATCCGGTCGGTGTCGAGCGCGTCGCCCAGGAACAGCTGGCGGGAGAACACGCCCAGCGGCCGTTCGGCCACCTGGACCTGGGCGTCCTCGGCGAGGTCGAGCGGGCGGCGTTCGGCCTTGACGGTGAGGACGTTGCGTTCGACGTCCATGTCGATCGCGTCCGGTGCGACGCCCGGCAGGTCGAACGCGACGACGAGGTGGTCACCACTGCGGTACGCGTCGAGGGGCATCGGCGCCGGCCGTGACCACGTGCCTGGCGCGGCGCCACCCAGCAGACGCTGTGTGATCTGGTCGAGCTCGCGGAAGGGATCGGTGCGCATCAACATCGGATTCACCCCTTTCACCGAAGAACGACGGTGTCAATGCGCTCAGTTGTTGTTGTAACATGTCATCGGACCGATGACAAGCGGTTCCGTCAACAAGTCGATGACAGGGGCGAGCGCCGATGGACAGCAAGGCCGCCGTGGGGGCTCTCGAGCAGGCGATGACCGACGCGGCCGAGCGGACGAAGGGCATCCCGGTCGCCGACATCCTCGCGGCGCTGGTCGTCCTCCGGCGCGTCCGCGCGCAACTCGACGGATGGGAGCGGCAGCTCATCGCCGGTGCCCGGCACGCGGGCGCCAGCTGGGCGCAGCTCGCGCCGGCACTGGGGGTCGCCAGCCGCCAGGCGGCCGAGCGTCGCTTCCTGCGCCTCGCGCCCGACAGCGGCGGCGGTCCGACGACCCGTGACCAGCGGGTGCTGGCGGTCCGCGACCAGCGGGCCGCCGACCGGGCCGTCGAGGACTGGGCCCGGGCCGAGGGCGCCGACCTGCGTCAGCTCGCCGGCCTCGTGTCCGCCGTCGAGGAGCTGGGGCCGGCCGCGCAGCCGAGTCTCGACGAGCTGCACCGGGCGATCGGTGCCGACGACGCCGCGGTCCTGCTGCCGCTGCTCGCCGCGGCCGGCCGACACCTGCCCGCCGGCCACACCCTGGCCGGGCGCATCGCGGGCGTGGCGGCGCAGGCGCAGCGGATCCGCGACACGACCCAGCAGCGCCGCGCCCACGACCGTTGACCCGCCGGGCCGGCCACCGCTTGACTCTCGCCTCAGCGGGTATGGCGTGCGCCATGAGAATCGGAAACGTGGAGATCCGCCCCCTCGGCGGCGGCATCGGCTGCATGCTGATGATTGCCTTCTCCGTCATCGCGTCGATCGTCCTGACGGTGCTGCTCAATCTCTTCCTCTGAGGTCCGATCGCCCTGCGACGGGGACACGGGATAGGGGCCCCTCGAGGGATGTCTCCAAACGGCGCCCGATTGGAGACATCGATCAACCCTTGTGCGTCTATGTCTGGCGGGACTACCGTGCGGGTGTCGGGTACTGCCCGGTACTCCCCCCGGAGGAGGACGCATGGACGCTCCCGTCGTGCGCCTGCCCAAGGCGGCCCAGACGGCCGGCATGCTGTTCGCCCGGCGGCGCTTCCTGATGTCGTTGCGCGAGCGCCACGGCAAGGCCTTCGTCCTCGACGTGCCGCCGTTCGGCAGGACCCTCGTGGTCAGCGACCCCGCCGCCCTCAAGCAGCTCTTCACCGCGAGCCCGGAGGTCGTCGGCACGCCGCAGCCCAACCTCGGCCGCGTGCTGGGCGCCGGCTCCATCTTCGGCCTCGACGGTGAGCCGCACCGGTTGCGGCGCAAGCTGCTCGTGCCGCCGTTCCACGGCCGCCGGATGCACGCGTACGCCGGGCTGATCGAGGAGGAGTTCGCGCGGGAGGCCGCGACCTGGCCCCTCGGGCGCGAGTTCGCGACGCTGGCCCCGTTCATGCGGATCACCCTCAACGTGATCCTGCGGGCCGTCTTCGGCGCCGATGGGGAAGAGCTCCGTGAGCTGCGCGAGAAGCTGCCGATCTTCGTCACGTACGGCTCCCGGTTGACCGTGCTGCCCGTGACCGACCGCGGCATCGGGCCGTGGAACCCGTGGCGCAAGTTCCGCGAGTACCGCGCCATCTACGACCGGATCGTCCAGATCCTGATCGACCGGGCGCGCGCGGACGAGCACCTCGACGAGCGCGACGACATCCTCGCCATGCTGCTGCAGAGCCGCTACGAGGACGGCGCTCCGATGTCCGACGCGCACATCAAGGACGAGCTGCTCACCCTGCTCGCGGCCGGGCACGAGACGACCGCCACGACGCTGGCCTGGGCGGTCGAACGGCTCAGCCGGCACCCGGCGGCGCTGCACGCGCTGGTCGACGACCTCGACCGCGGCGGCACCGACCTGCTGCAGGCCACGATCCTCGAGATCCAGCGGACCCGGCCCGTGGTGATCAACACCGCCCGCCGCGTCATCGGGGACGGCCTGCGGATCGGGGAGGTCGACGTGCCGCGCGGCTGGACCGTGCTCGCCGGCATCGACCTGGTGCACACCGACGAGAGCGTGTTCGCGCACCCGCGCCGGTTCGACCCGACCCGGTTCGTCGGCGAGAAGCCGGCCACGTACGCCTGGATCCCGTTCGGCGGCGGCACCCGGCGCTGCGTCGGCGCCGCGTTCGCCAACCTGGAGATGACCGTCGTGCTGCGCGCGCTGCTTCGCGACTTCGAACTGCGCACCACGTACGCGCCCGGCGAGCGCTGGCATTCCCGCGGTGTCGCCTACGCACCGGCCAAGGGCGGCCTCGCGGTCGTGCACCGGCGCACCCAGCCGCGGGGGACCAGCACAGGGGAGCAGATGGAGGTCACCGCATGAGCGACGAACGGTTCGCGGACGTCGGGCGGGGGATCCAGCTCTGCTACGTCGAGCACGGCGATCCGGCCGGCGCACCGCTCGTGCTGATCATGGGGCTCGGCCAGCAGCTGGTCGCCTGGCCAGAGGGCTTCGTGGAGATGCTGGTCCAGCGCGGCTACCGGGTGGTCACGTTCGACAACCGGGACGCCGGCCGGTCCACCCACGCCGGCTACCGGCCGCCGTCGCTGGCCCAGATCCTCACCGGGCGCATCCCCGCGGACGCGTACCACCTCGGCGACCTGGCCCGCGACACGACCGGCCTGCTCGACGCGCTGGAGCTGCCCAGCGCGCACCTGGCCGGCGTGTCGATGGGCGGCATGATCGCGCAGACCGTCGCCGCCCACTTCCCGTCGCGGGTCCGCACGCTGACCTCGATCATGTCGACCACCGGCGCCCGATTCGTCGGCCGGCCGCGGCTGTCGACCTGGCGGCTCATGGGCGGCGCGCCGCCCCGGACCCGGGACGAGGCCATGGATCGGGCGGTGCGGATCTTCCGGCACATCGGCTCGCGCGGCTTCCCCTTCGACGAGCCGGGTGTACGCGCGCGGGCGGCCGCCGCCTGGGACCGCGACCCCTCGGCGGCCGGGGTGGGCCGGCAGCTCGCCGCGATCTTCGCCTCCGGCGACCGCACCCGGGAGCTGCGCCAGATCCGCGTGCCGACTCTGGTCGTGCACGGCGACCGGGACCCGATGGTGCACCCGAGCGGCGGACGGGTGACCCAGCGGGCGATCGCCGGCGCGCGCCTGGTGGTGATCCCCGGCCTGGGCCACGACTGCCCGGCCGGGGTGTGGCCGACGCTGGCGGACCTGATCGCGGGGCACGCGCGGGAGGAGGCCGGCGATGTCGCGGCCTGAGCCGCTGGCGGGCCGCACCGTCGTCGTCACGGGTGCCGCGTCCGGGATCGGCCGGGCGCTCGCGCGGCGGCTCTCGGCGGCCGGCTGCCCGGTCGCGGTCGCGGACGTCGATGAGCCGGGGCTCAAGCACGACCTGCCCGGGCCGGTGCTACGACGCGTCCTCGACGTGCGCGACGCGGCCGCGGTCACCGCGTTCGCCGGTGAGGTGCGCGACTGGGCGCCGGCGCCGCTCGGTGCCGTGTTCAACAACGCGGGTGTGGCGATCGGCTCGTCGGTGCTCGGCGCGGTGCCCGCGGACGACGACTGGCTGCACGAGATCAACTTCCGCGGCGTGGTCAACGGCGTGCGCGCGTTCCTGCCGCTGCTGGTCGCGCAGGACGCCGGCACGATCGTCAACACCTCCAGCGTGTACGGGTTGATCGGCGTCCCGTACCAGAGCGCCTACTGCGCCGCGAAGTTCGCTGTCCGCGGGTTCACCGAGGCCCTCCGGCAGGAGCTGCGCGGCACCGGGGTGCGGGCGGCGACCGTACACCCGGGTGGGGTGAAGACCAACATCGCGCGCAACGCCCGGTTCCGTGCGGACCCCGAGGGTCGTGGCCGGACCCACGAGCAGATCGCGGCCGAGTTCGACGCGATCGCCCGCACCACGCCCGAGCGCGCCGCCGAGATCATCCACAAAGGAGTCGACCGCGGGAAGGCGCGGATCCTCGTCGGCCCGGACGCCTATCTCGTGGACGCGCTGGCCCGGCTGGCACCGACCCGCTACTACGACATCGTCGCGGGCCTGCGGCGCCGGCGGTGACCGCGGACCCTGTCCGGGAGCGGCTCCTCAAGGGACTGCACCGGGCGATCGAGGAGCGCGGCTACCGCGAGACGACGATCGCCGACATCGTCCGGCACGCGCGGGCGTCGCGGAGCACGTTCTACCAGGTGTACGAGACGAAGGACGACTGCCTGCTGGCGCTGATGGAGGCCGCGAACGCCGCCCTGATGCGGCGGATCGTGAGCGCCGTCGACCCGACCGCGCCCTGGCAGTCGCAGACCCGGCAGGCGGTGCTCGCCTACATCGGCCACGTCACGGCGAGCCCGGAGCTGTCGCTGTGCTGGATCCGGGAGTTCCCGTCGCTCGGCCCGGTCGCGGGCCGGGTCCGCCGCGAGACGATGAACGCGCTCGCTGATCTCGTGCAGCGGCTGACCGCCAACGAGCCGTTCCGCCGGGCGGGCCGGGCCCCGGTCTCCCGCTCGCTGGCCCTGGTCATCCTGGGCGGGTTGCGCGAGCTGACCGCGACGGTCCTGGAGGAGGGCGGCGACGTCCGGGACGTGGCGGAGATCGGCGTCGCGGCGTCCGTCGCGTTGCTCGGCGCGGGCCCGCCGGCGTCGGCCGGGCCCGCACCGGCGCCGCCCGGCCTCGTGCTCACCGACGAGCAGTGGGCCCGCATCCGGCCCCTGC
>NZ_JBFAIU010000435.1:0-5406 GCF_040654855.1 Asanoa sp. NPDC050611 | reverse complement strand
GCGAGCCTGTCTCGCCGCGCGCGGCCCGCCGCACCAGCGCGACGGCGTCGTCGGCGCGGTCCAGCACCGCCCGCGCCTCGGGCAGGAACAACGTCCCGGTATCGGTCAGTTTCGTGCCCCGGCTGTCCCGGTCGAACAGTTTCGCACCGAGGATCCGCTCCAGCGCGGTGATCTGCTGCGACAGCGACTGTTGGCTGATCATCAGGCGCGCGGCCGCCCGGGTGAACGAGGACTCCTCGGCGACGGCCACGAAGTACCGGAACTGCCGAAGATCAGGGGTCACAGCCCGAACCTACCGCTGCGCCAGGCAACCGGTGTTGGCCGCGCCGGACCCGCCGGTCGCAGCATCGTCCCCATGCAGAACGACAGAGTTTGGTTGATCACCGGATGCTCCTCGGGCTTCGGCCGGGAGCTGGCGCTGGCCGCGGCCGCCGCCGGCGACCGGGTGATGGCCACCGCCCGCCGGCCCGAGAGCATCGCGGACCTCGCGACCTACGAGCGGATCACCACCACCGCCCTCGACGTGACGGACCCCGCCTCGATACGGCAGGCCATCGACACCACGATCAACGCGTACGGCCGGATCGACGTCCTGGTCAACAACGCCGGCTCGCTGGTGGTCGGCGCGGTCGAGGAGTTCACGATGGCCGAGCTGCGGCAGCAGCTCGACGTGGTCTTCTTCGGCGCGGCCGAGGTCACCAAGGCCGTCGTGCCGCTGATGCGCGCACAGGGCAGCGGCACGATCGTGCAGATGAGCTCGCTCGGCGGCCGCCGGACCTACCCGGGCTTCGGCGCCTACCACGCGGCCAAGTGGGCCCTCGAGGGCTTCTCCGAGTCGCTGGCGACCGAGCTGGCCCCGCTGGGCGTACGCGTGCTGATCGTGGAGCCCGGCGCCTTCCGCACGGCGTTCAACGGCAACAAGCACGTCACCGCGGAGCTGGCCGCCTACCGCGACACCGCCGGTGCGACCCGCCAGCACACCGTCGACCTGACCGACGCCGAGCCCAACGACCCGGCGAAGGGCGCGGCGGCGATCCTCAAGGCGCTCGACAGCGAGAACCCGCCGCTGCGGCTGCTGCTGGGCGGTGACGCCGTCGACGGGGTGCGCGCCCACCACGCCGAGTCGCTCGCCGAGGTCGCGGCCTGGGAGCACCTGAGCCGGTCGACCGCGATCGCCTGAGGCGGGGTGGCAGGGGCGCCCGAACGCGCCCCTGCCCCTGCCGGACGTCAGATGCCCTGGGCCAGCCGGTGATACGCGGCGCTCCAGCGCAGCTCCTTGGCCAGCCCCCGGCGGGTCGTGTCGGCGTCGATGTGCACCAGCTCGATGCCGAGGTGGTCCGCGATGATGCCGATCTCGTCCGCCGTCACCGCCGTCGACAGCACCGTGTGGTGCGGGCCGCCGGCGGTCAGCCAGCCCTCGGTCGCCGTCGAGAAGTCCGGCCGCGGGGTCCAGACCGCGCGCGCCACCGGCAGGTTCGGCAGCGGCTCGTCCGGCGCGACGAGGTCGATGTCGTTGGCCACGAAGCGGAACCGGTCTCCCAGGTCCGCCCACCCGACCACGACGCCGGGGCCTGTGGCCGCGTTGAAGACCAGCCGGGCCGGATCCTCGCGACCCCCGATGCCCAGCGGGTGCACCTCGATCCGGGGCCGCTCGCCGGCGATCGACGGGCACACCTCCAGCATGTGCGCGCCGAGGATCTTCGGAGTGCCGACTAGGTGGTACGTGTAGTCCTCCATGAAGGACGTGCCACCGGGCCGGCCGTGGCCGACCACCTTGAGGATCCGCAGCAGCGCCGCGGTCTTCCAGTCGCCCTCGCCGCCGAAGCCGTAGCCGTCGGCCATCAGCCGCTGCACCGCGAGGCCCGGGAGCTGCCGCAGCCCGCCCAGGTCCTCGAAGTTGGTGGTGAACGCCCGCGCGGGGCCGAGGAACGAGCGCAGCCCGGCCTCGACCTGGGCCTGGTAGCGGACGCTGTCGTGCCGAGCGCCGCCGGGCCGCAGGTCCGCGTCCAGGTCGTACAGCTCGAGATACGTGGAGATCAGGTCGTCGACCACCGACGAGGGCACCGCGTCCACCGCGGCCACCAGGTCGTTGACGCCCCACGTCGAGACCGACACGCCCACCCGCAGCTGGGCCTCGACCTTGTCGCCCTCGGTCACCGCGACGTCGCGCATGTTGTCGCCGAACCGGGTCAGTCGCAGCGACCGCGCCTCGGCCACACCCGTCGCCGCCCGGGCCCAGGAGCCGATCCGCGCCGCCACGGTCGGGTCGCTGACGTGCCCCGCGACCGTCGTGCGCGGCACCCGCAGCCGGGTCAGCGCGAAGCCGAACTCCCGGTCGCCGTGCGCCGCCTGGTTGAGGTTCATGAAGTCCATGTCGATCGTCGCCCACGGCAGGGCGGCGTCGGCCTGGGTGTGCAGGTGCAGCAGCGGCTTCCGCAGCGCGTCCAGCCCGGCGATCCACATCTTGGCCGGCGAGAACGTGTGCATCCAGGTGATCACGCCGACGCAGGCCGGGGTCTCGTTGGCCTGGCCGATCACCGTGCGGATCGCGTCGGAGCTGGTCAGCACCGGCTTCCAGACGACCTGGACGGGCAGGTCGAGCGCGGCCGCCACCCGCTGGGACTGTTCTGCCACCTGGGCGAGGGTGTCCTCGCCGTACAGGCCCTGGCTGCCGGTCAGGAACCACACTTCCTTGCCGGCATAGGGGTCGTCGATCACGATCTGTCCTTTCACCGCTGCCCGTAGACGTTCTGGTACCGCTCGTAGAGCGAGTCGATGTCGGCCTGCGCGATCGGTAGCGGTTCGCCGAGCTGCCGGGAGAGGTGCACCGTGCGCGCCACGTCCTCGCACATCACCGCCGCCTTGACCGCCGACCGGGCGCTGTCGCCGATCGTGAAGACGCCGTGGTTGCGCATCAGCACGGCCGGCGAGCGCTGGCCGGCCAGCGTGGCGACGATGCCCTGGCCGATCGAGTCGTCGCCGATCAGCGCGAACGGGCCGATCGGGATCGGGCCACCGAACTCGTCCGCCATCGCGGTCAGCACGCACGGGATCGCCTCGCCACGGGCGGACCAGGCGGTGGCGTACGGGCTGTGCGTGTGCACGACGCCGTTGACCTCCGGCAGGTGCCGGTAGACGTACGCGTGCGCGGCCGTGTCGCTGGACGGCTTGCGTACGCCGTCGACGACGTTGCCGTCCAGGTCGCAGACGGTGATGCCCGCCCAGTCCAGCGCGTCGTAGGAGACGCCGCTGCCCTTGATCACGAACAGGTCCTCGCCCGGCACCCGCTCGGAGACGTTGCCGGAGGTCCAGGCGACCAGCGCGTAGCGGACCAGCTCGCCGTGCAGGGCGGCGACGTGCGCGCGCTGCTCCTGGTGCAGCCCACGCTCGGCCTGGGTGGGAATGCTCACGCGTCCTCCTTCGAGCCGGTCGCCGCGGTGCGGCGGATGTCGCGCAGCCGGTGCAGGACGTCGTTGCCGCCCCGACCGAAGTGGTCGTGCAGGAGCCGGTACTCCTCGTACAGCGCGTCGTAGGCCGTCGCGCGTTTCTCGTCCGGCACGTAGACGGCGCGCTCGACCTTGCCCATCGCGGCAGCGGCGGCGTGCACGTCGGGGTGGGCCCCGGCCGCGACCGCCGCGTGGATGGCCGAGCCGAGCGCCGGGCCCTGCTCCGAGCCGATCACCGACAGCGGGCGGCGGCAGACGTCGGCGTACATCTGCATCAGGAACGCGTTGCGCAGCAGCCCGCCGGCCACGACCAGCTCCGCCACCGCCACGCCGTTGCTCTCGAACGCCTCGACGATGGTCCGCGTGCCGAACGCGGTCGCTTCCAGCAGCGCCCGGTAGACGTCCTCGGCCCGCGTAGCGAGAGTGGCACCGACCAGCACGCCGGACAGCTCGTGGTCGACCAGGACGGACCGGTTGCCGCCGTGCCAGTCGAGCGCGACCAGGCCGTGCTCGCCGACCTCCTGCGCGGCGGCCAGCGCGGTCAGGTGGTCGTGGATCCCCACGCCGGCGGCGGCAGCCGCGTCCAGATAGGACGGTGGGACGAAGTTGTCGACGTGCCACGCGAAGATGTCGCCCACGCCGCTCTGCCCGGCCTCGTAGCCGTAGAGCCCCGGCACGATCCCGCCGTCCACGACGCCGCACATGCCGGGCACCTCGCCCAGCGTGTCGCTGTTCAGCACGTGACAGGTCGAGGTGCCCATCACCATCAGCATTTGACCCGGCTGGGTCGCCTGCGCTGCCGGCGCCGTCACGTGCGCGTCCACATTGCCCACACACACCGCGATGCCTTCAGGGAGACCGGTCCATGCGGCCGCCTCCGCCGTCAGCCCGCCGGCGAGGGCGCCGAGCTGCCCGATCTCGTGCTCCAGCTTGTCGGTCACGAACGACGCGAATCCGGGGTTCAAGGCCGCCAGGTATTCCGGGGTCGGGTAGGCACCGTCCTGGTAGATGCCCTTGTAGCCGGCGGTGCAGGCGTTGCGCAGATAGCGGCCGCACAGCTGCCAGACGATCCAGTCGGCGGCCTCGACCCACCGCTGCGTCGCGGCGTACACCGCGGGGTCCTCCTCCAGGACCTGCAGTGCCTTGGCGAACTCCCACTCGCTGGAGATCCGGCCGCCGTAGCGGGCCAGCCAGGTCTCACCCCGCTCGGCGGCCAGCGCGTTGATCCGGTCGGCGTGCGGCTGCGCGGAGTGGTGCTTCCAGAGCTTCGGGTACGCGTGCGGCCGGTCCTGCCACGCCTCGAGCGCGCACAGCGGCGTGCCGTCCACAGTGGTCGGCAGCACCGTGCAGGCGGTGAAGTCCGTGCCGATGCCGATCACGTCCGCCGGATCGACACCGCTGGCGGCCACCGCCGCCGGCACCGCCGTGCGCAGGACGGCCAGCCAGTCCTGCGGCATCTGCAGCGCCCAGTCCGGCGGCAGCTTCTCGCCGGTGGCGGGCAGCCGGTCCTCGACCACGGCGTGCTCGTACGGGTGCACCGCGCTGGCCAGCTCAGCACCGTCCGCGACCCGGACCACCACCGCCCGCCCGGACAAGGTGCCGAAGTCGACCCCGACGACGTACGCGTTTCGCATGCTCAACCTTCCCCGCGGCCCCGACCGCGAGCCGGTGGCGCGGTCGTGCCCCGCACCAGCAACTGCGGCGCGACCGGTCGCGGCCGCGCCTCCTGTCCCGCGAGCACCCCGAGCACGAGCTGCACGCCGCGCCGGCCCAGCTCGGCGAAGTCCTGCCGCACCGTGGTCAGCGGCGGGATCGAGTACGGCGCCTCGGGCACGTTGTCGAACCCCACGACGCTGACGTCCTCCGGCACCCGCAGCCCCGCCTCGTGGAACGCGTTCAGCAGCCCGAAGGCCATCTGGTCGTTGGCGACGAACACAGCGGTCACCGACTCGCCGCCGCG
>NZ_JBFAIU010000434.1:0-5408 GCF_040654855.1 Asanoa sp. NPDC050611 | reverse complement strand
CGTCGGCTCGCTGCTCGACGACGCGGTGCTGCTGCTGCGCGAGCTGACCGGCACCGACTCCACCTGGATCCTGACCGTCCGCGACGAGCTGGCCGCGGCTTGACGCTCGGGTCGAGCACCCGGCGCAGGAGGCGGTCGACCTCGTCGGCGGACATCCGGTGCCGGGGGTCCTTGCGGAGCAGGCCGGCGAGCACCGGGCGCAACGGGCCGGCCAGCTTCGCCTGATCGGGCGGGCTGGTGGCCAGGGCCGTGAGCGTGGCCAATGTCGTGCGGCGGTAGAACGGGGACCGGCCCTCGACAGCCGCGTAGAGGGTGGCGCCCAGCGACCACATGTCGGCCTCGGCGGTCGAGGTGCCGTCGCTGGCCCGCTCCGGCGCGACATATTGCGGCGAGCCCATCACCATGCCGGCCCGGGTGACCGCGCTGTCGCCGTCGAACGTGGCGAGCCCGAAGTCGGTCAGCACGACACGGCCGTCGTCGGCGATCAGCACGTTGTGCGGCTTGACGTCGCGGTGCAGCACGCCGCGGGCGTGGGCGGCACAGAGCGCGTCGAGGACGGCCAGGCCGATCTCGGCGACCTGGCGCGGCGGCAGCGGACCCTCGTTGACGATCACCTCGTGCAGCGAGCGGGACCGCACATATTCCATGACGATCCAGGGGCTGCCCGCGGAGTGGACCACGTCGTAGATCTGCACGACGTTGGGGTGGCTGAGCCGGGCGGCGGTGCGCGCCTCACGCAGGGTGCGCTGGCCGAGCTCCGCGCGCTCGTCGGCGGTCATCCAGTCGGGTGGCTGGACCTCTTTGACGGCGACGTCGCGGTGGAGCATCTCGTCGCGCGCGAGCCAGACACGGCCCATCCCCCCGCTGCCGACGGATTCCAGCAGCCGGTAACGCTCGGCGATCAGTGTCCGCTGCACCGTCCGATCCCTGTTGGTCCGCGCGATCCACCCTAGTGACCGGAGCCGAGTTGATGAAGCCCCGGGTCGATGGAGTGATTGTCCCGCGGACGGGACCAGGCCGCTACGCGACCTCGGTACTGAGCAGGTTACCGGGCGGTACGACGAGCTTGGGCTGCCCGTACGCCATGCGTGCGGCCGCTTCCCGGGTCAGGAAAGCGGGCGACTCCAGGATCGCGTTGCGGTACGCGTCCGCGGTGCGCTCGGCGATGGTGGACCAGCCGTACCGCTTGGCCACCATGGTCCGGGCCTTCTTGGCCACCTTCCGGGCGAACCGCGAGTCACCGAGCAGCGAGTCGACGGCACCGGCGAGCGCGTCCGGGTCGCTGTGCGGGAACGTCACACCGGTGACACCGGGCTCGACGATCTCGGCCAGGCCACCGGTGGCCGCCACGGCCAGCGGCGCGCCCGCGGCCGCCGCTTCGAGGGCGACCATGCCGAACGGCTCGTAGAGGCTCGGCACCACCGTCGTGTCGGTGGCGGCGAGCAGCGCCGGCAGGGTGGCCTCGCTCTGGAAGCCGACGAAGCTGACCTTGTCGGGGATGCCGAGGCGGTGGGTCTCGGACTCCAGCTCGCCACGGAACGGCCCGTCGCCGGCGATCACCACGCGCAGGCCCGGGTGGTCGGCGGCGAGCCGGGGCACGGCCCGGATGATGTGCTGGACGCCCTTCTCGTACACCAGGCGCCCGGCGAACCCGACCAGCGGGCCGTCGCCGGCGAACTGCTTGCGCGCGGTCGCGACCGCCCGCGGCCCGGCCCGCCAGACCCGGTCGTTGACCCCGTTGGGAATGACCTCGACGCGGTCGGAGGGCAGCTCGAGGAGGCGGGAGACCTCCCATTTCATGTACGCAGAGCAGACGAGCACCTTGCACGCCTCGCGGGCCAGCCACCACTCCACGCTGTGGATGCAGCGGTTCATCTCGTCGGGCAGCCAGCCCTGGTGCCGGCCGGCCTCGGTCGCGTGGATGGTGGCGACCAGCGGCAGGTCGAGGTGCTCCTTGAGGGTCACCGCGGTGTGCGTGACGAGCCAGTCATGCGCGTGGATGACGTCGTACTGGCCGCTCTCGCACGCCCGCAGCGCCGCCCGGGTCAGGGTGTGGTTGAACGCCATCGTCCAGGCCAGCAACGACGGCGTGGCCAGCGGGAAGTTCGGCGGGTCCTCCGGTGCCCGGACGATCCGTACCCCCTCCTGGTATTCCTCCAGGGGCGCGCCGGCCGCGTGGCGGGTGACCACGGTGACCTCGTGTCCCGCCGCGGCGAGCGAGGTGGCGAGCGAGTGCACGTGCCGGCCGAGGCCGCCGACCACCACCGGCGGGTACTCCCACGACAGCATCAGGACGCGCCTGATGCCCGAACCGGTGACCGGTTCGTCGTCGAGAACGTCCGCGGTGCTTTGCATGGCCGGCCCCCTCGTGGTCAACCCTGGATACGGCGATAGGCACCCGAGCGGGGTGCCAGACGCGCCAAGTGGGTCGTTTGGGAGCCTAGGGCAATGTCGCGCAAATACCCCTCAATGCCGCGAAATCTGCCGTTTACCGGCGTGCCATGGGGCAGGATGGCAGGTCCGCTGTGGACAGCACTAGGGGAAGATCGTTGACATGGAGGTGATCGCCGACGTGCTGGCCGAGCAGGCGCGGCTCGCGGATGCCGACAGCGGCGCGCGACCGTGGCGGTCCTGGGGTCCCTACCTGTCGGAGCGGGCGTGGGGCACGGTCCGCGAGGACTACAGCGAGCACGGCACCGCGTGGGACTACTTCCCGCACGACCACGCCCGGTCCCGGACCTACCGGTGGAACGAGGACGGGATGGCCGGGATCTGCGACGACCGGCAGACGTTCTGCTTCGCGCTGGCCCTGTGGAACGGCGTCGACCCGATCCTCAAGGAACGGATGTTCGGGCTCGGCGGCGACGGCGGCAACCACGGCGAGGACGTCAAGGAGTACTGGTGGTACGAGGAGTCCACGCCCACCCACTCCGCGATGCGCTGGCGCTACCACTATCCACAGGCGCCGTTCCCCTACGACCGGCTGGTCGCGGTCAACGCCCTGCGCCGCCGGGACGAGCCGGAGTACGAACTGGTCGACACCGGTGTGTTCAACGAGGACCGGTTCTGGGTGGTGACCGTCGAGTACGCCAAGGCGTCGCCGACCGACATGTGCGTGCTGGTCACGGTGGCCAACCGCGGGCCGGAGGCGGCCACCCTGCACGTCCTGCCGTCGCTGTGGTTCCGCAACACCTGGTCGTGGGGGCTGCCGGGGCGCGACGCCGTGCCGCGGCTGGCCGCCGACGGCACCAACCGGCTGGTCGGTGAGCACTGGGTGCTCGGGTCGCTCGTGCTGGAGGGCGACGGGTCGCCGGTGCCGCTGCTCTGCGACAACGAGTCCAACGCACGCCGGCTCTGGGGCCTGGCGGGCGGGTCGCGCTATCCCAAGGACGGGATCAACGACCACGTCGTGCAGGGCGCGGCGACCGTCAACCCGGGCCGCGTCGGCACGAAGGGCGCGCTGCACTACGTGCTCGACGTGCCGGCGCGGTCGTCGGCGACGATCCGGCTGCGGCTGTGCGCCGCCGGGCCGCCCGGTAGCCGCCGCGCCCTGCCCGATCTTGACCTGGGCGCCGACCACGAGGCGGTGTTCGCCGCGCGGCGGGCCGAGGCCGACGAGTTCTTCGGCGCGCTGACCCCGGCCGGCGCCTCGGCCGACGAGGCGGCCGTGCTGCGCCAGGCGATCGCCGGGCTGATGTGGGGCAAACAGTTCTACCACTTCGACGTGCGGCAGTGGCTCGACGGCGACCCGGGCTCGCCGACACCGCCGCCCGGTCGCCGGCACGGGCGCAACAGCGCCTGGCGGCACATGACCAACTTCGACGTGATCTCCATGCCGGACCCGTGGGAATATCCCTGGTTCGCGGCCTGGGACCTGGCGTTCCACTGTGTCACGTTGGCCCGGGTCGATCCCGCCTTCGCCAAGCAGCAACTGCTCCTGCTGCTCCGCGAGTGGTACATGCACCCCAACGGCCAGATCCCGGCGTACGAGTGGGCGTTCGGCGACGTGAACCCGCCCGTGCACGCGTGGGCGGCGCTGCGGGTGTTCGAGATCGACGGCGGGCGGGACGTCGACTTCCTCGCGCGGGCGATGCACAAGCTGCTGCTCAACTTCACCTGGTGGGTCAACCGCAAGGACATCACCGGCAACAACGTCTTCGAGGGCGGTTTCCTCGGCCTCGACAACGTCGGGCCGTTCGACCGCTCGGCCGCGCTGCCGGTCGCCGGGGTGCTCGAACAGTCCGACGGCACCGGCTGGATGGCCATGTACGCGCTGAACCTGCTGGACATGGCGCTGACCCTGGCGGTGCGGGAGCCGGCGTACGAGGACATCGCCACGAAGTTCTTCGAGCACTTCGCCTACATCGCGTCCGCGGCGTACGAGCAGGGGCTGTGGGACGCCGACGACGCGTTCTTCTACGACGTGCTGCGGCTGCCGGACGGAGCGCGGGTGCCGCTCAAGGTGCGCTCGGTGGTCGGCCTGCTGCCCTTGGCCGCGACGGCGTCGATGTCGTCGCTCATGGTCAGCCGGCTGCCGGAGCTGTCGCTGCGGCTGCGCTGGTTCCTGCACAACCGGCCCGAGTACGGGCTGGTCGTCGGCAGCCGGCGACGCTCGGTCGACGGCCGGCAGCAGCGGCTGCTGGCGATGGTCGCGCCGGAGCAGCTGGTCCGGATGCTGTCCCGGATGTTCGACGAGACCGAGTTCCTCTCGCCGTACGGGCTCCGCACGCTCTCCCGGCAGCACCTCGACAAGCCGTTCACGGTGTCCCTGGGCGGGCAGGAGTTCACGGTCGGCTACGAACCGGCCGAGTCCACCAGCGGGCTGTTCGGCGGCAACTCCAACTGGCGCGGGCCGATCTGGCTGCCGACCAACTACCTGCTGATCGGGGCGCTGCGGGAGTTCGGCGCGTTCTTCGGCACGGACCTGCTGGTGGAGTATCCGACCGGGTCCGGCACGCGGCTGCCGCTCTCGGACATCGCCGACGACCTGTCCCGGCGGGTGATCGGGCTGTTCACCCGGGACCGGTCGGGGCGGCGGCCGATCTACGGGGCGTGCGAGCTGTTCCAGACGCATCCCGACTGGCGGGACCTGATCGTCTTTCCCGAGTACTTCCACGGTGACAACGGCGCGGGACTGGGCGCCTGGCACCAGACCGGCTGGACGGCGCTGGTGGCGGACCTGATCCTGACCGTACGCCGTTCGTAGCCTCCCGATCGGGGCATGATGGCGGGATGGAGGCGTCCGTAACGCTGCGTCCGGTCGACGGTGTGCACGTCACGACGTTGATCGACAACTACACCGACGTGCTGCTGCCCGACGAGGGCCCATATCCTCGTGGCGAACCCCGATGGAACGCGGGAGTTCACCAAGAACCGGGGCACCGTGGAAAACATGTGTCAAACTCTGT
>NZ_JBFAIU010000433.1:0-5440 GCF_040654855.1 Asanoa sp. NPDC050611 | reverse complement strand
GCGGGCCCGCGCGCGCCGGGCCCCCGGCCGGGGGCTGCGGCGCGCGGGCCGCCGCGCCGCGGCCCGGGAACAGTTGCGCGCCGCACACACGACGTTCACCCAGCACGGGATGGACGGTTTCGCCGAACGCGCCGCGCGGGAGCTGAACGCGACCGGCGAGACCACCCACCGCCGCGCCGCCGCAGCCGGCGACGAGCTCACCGCGCAGGAGGCGCAGATCGCCGGCCTGGCCCGTGACGGCCTCTCGAACCCCGAGATCGGCGACCGGCTGTTCCTGAGCCCCCGCACCGTCGAATGGCACCTCCGCAAGATCTACGCCAAGCTCGGCATCGCCTCCCGCCGCGAACTGCGCGCCTGAGCGCGACACGCATCGAAGGGCTTGACCCCGCCGCGCCCACCTGGCTAGCGTCGTGACCGACGTTGATCGATGTCCACGGGGGAGGCTCCACCATGCGCGTTCGCACCCACGCCGTCCGGATCGCCGCTGTCGGAGCCGTTGCCGCGGCCGCGCTCGCGGTCGCCGCCGCGCCCGCCCAGGCCGGCATCTACACCTGGAAGTTCCAGGGCAGCCAGGCCAGCAACGCCGACTGTGTCGCCGCGGGGACCGCGGCCGTGCGCAGCGGCGAGGCCGACGTCTACCGCTGCAGCGGGGCCGCCGGCACCGAGCTCTATTTCGGTTACGTCTGGTAGGACGCCGCTGGTAGCTTCGGCGGCCGTGACCGCCGACTACCGCAGCATCAACCGGGCCAACTGGGACGAGCGCGCACCCGCGCACGCCGCGTCGCCCGACTACGCACTCGACAGGTTCGCCGCCGACCCGGCGTACATCCATCACGTGGTCCGGTTCGACCTGCCGCGGCTCGGCGACGTGCGCGGCCTGCGCGGCGTCCACCTGCAGTGCCACATCGGCACCGACACCATCTCGCTGTCGCGGCTCGGCGCCCGGATGACCGGCCTCGACTTCTCGCCGGCGTCGCTCGCCGAGGCACGCCGGCTCGCGGAGCGGCTCGGCGACCCGACCGAGTTCGTCGAGTCCGACGTGTACGCCGCCGCGGACGTCCTGCCCAACGACGCGTACGACCTCGTCTTCACCGGCATCGGCGCCCTCTGCTGGCTGCCCTCGGTCGAACGCTGGGCCGCCGTCGTGGCCCGCCTGCTCAAGCCCGGCGGCCGCCTGTTCATCCGCGAGGGCCACCCGATGCTCTGGTCCCTCGACGACGCCCGCAAGGACGTGCTCGAGGTCCGTTACCCCTACTTCGAGGTTGAAGAACCGCTCGTGTTCGACGAGGGCGGCACCTACGTCACCACCGACGCCGTCTTCACCGCCAACGAGACGCACGAGTGGAACCACGGCCTCGGCGAGATCGTCACCGCGCTGCTCGCCAACGGGCTGCGGCTGACGATGCTGGTCGAGCACGACAGCGTCCCCTGGGAGGCGCTGCCGGGCCGGATGGTCCTCGGCGCCGACGAGGAATGGCGGCTGACCGAGGGCCGCGCGCGGGTTCCGCTCACCTACACGCTCCAAGCGGTGAAGATGGGGGAGTGACCGATCTTCCGGAGACCATGACCGCCTGGCAGGTGGTCGACCCGGGCCCGCTGGCCGACCATCCGCTGCGCCGGGCCGAGCTGCCGGTGCCGACGCCCGCCCACGACGAGGTGCTGGTCCGGGTCGAGGCGTGCGCGGTCTGCCGGACCGACCTGCACGTCGCCGAGGGTGACCTGCCGCCGCACCGCAGCGCCGTCGTCCCCGGACACCAGATCGTCGGGCGCGTCGTCGCCCGCGGCGCGGACGCGAGCACGTACCGGCCCGGCGACCGGGTCGGCGTGGCGTGGCTGCGACACACCGACAACACCTGCGTCTACTGCCGGCGCGGCCACGAGAACCTCTGCCCGAACTCCCGCTACACGGGCTGGGACGCCGACGGCGGCTACGCCGAGTACGCGGCCGCACCCGAGGCCTACGTCTACCCCCTGCCCGCCGACCGCGACGCGCGCGAGCTGGCACCGCTGCTCTGCGCCGGGATCATCGGCTACCGCGCGCTGCTCCGGGCCGACCTGCCGAAGGGCGGCCGCCTGGGCATCTACGGCTTCGGCGCCTCGGCGCACCTGATCGCCCAGGTGGCGCTCGCCCAGGGCGCGACCGTGCACGTGATGACCCGGTCGCTGGCCGCGCAGCGGCTCGCCCTCGAGCTGGGTGCGGCGTCCGCCGGCGGTGCCGCCGACCGGCCGCCGGAGAAGCTCGACGCGGCCATCCTGTTCGCGCCCGTCGGCACGCTGGTGCCGGTCGCGCTGGCCGCCCTCGACCGGGGCGGCACGCTCGCGGTCGCCGGGATCCACCTGACCGACATCCCGGTGCTCAACTACGAGAAACACCTGTTCGAGGAACGTACGCTGCGCAGCGTCACCGCCAACACCCGCGCCGACGGCCGGGCCTACCTCGCCGCTGCGCTGGCCCATCCGCCGGCCGTCCACCGCCAGGAGTACCCGCTGGACGAGGCCGGCCGAGCGCTCGAGGACCTGGCCGGCGACCGCGTCGACGGCGTCGCCGTGCTCGTGCCCTAGGAGATCACGTCCTGGTAGACGGCCATCGTGCGCTCGGCGATCGACGCCCAGGAGAACCGGTTGATCGCCCGCTCGCGGCCGGCCACGCCCATCCGCCGGGCCCGGTCCGGGTCGGCGAGCACGGTGTTCAGCGCCGTGGCCAGGTCGGCGACGAACCGGTCCGGGTCCCGCGGCGTGCCCGTGCCGTCGGTGGCCTGGTCGATCGGCACCAGCAGCCCGGTCACGCCGTCGTCGACGACCTCCGGGATCCCGCCGGTCGCGGTCGCGACCACCGAGGTCTCGCAGGCCATCGCCTCCAGGTTGACGATGCCCATCGGCTCGTAGATCGACGGGCACACGAACACCGTGCTGTGCGTGAGGAGCTGGATCACGTCGGGCTTCGGCAGCATCTCCGGCACCCAGAAGATCCGGTCGTGCCGCCGGCTCAGCTCGTCGACGAGCTCGCGCACCTCGGCCGCGATCTCGGGCGTGTCGGGCGCGCCGGCGAGCAGCACGAGCTGGGCCTCGGCCGGCAGCTCGCGGGCCGCCCGGAGCAGGTAGGGCAGCCCCTTCTGCCGGGTGATCCGGCCGACGAAGATCGCGGTCGGGCGGGCCGGGTCGGCGCCGATCCGCTCCCAGACGTCGGTGCGCGTGTCGGGCTGGTACTGGTCCGTGTCGATCCCGTTGTGCACGACGCGTACAACGTCGGGATTGACCGTCGGGTAGGCGGTGAGCACGTCGCGGCGCATCCCTTCGGACACCGCGATGACCGCGTCGGCGGCCTCCATCGCCGTGCGCTCGGCCCAGGACGAGAGGCGGTAGCCGCCGCCCAGCTGCTCCGCCTTCCACGGCCGCAGCGGCTCGAGGCTGTGCGTGGTCACCACGTGCGGCACACCGTGCAGGAGCTTGGCGGTGTGGCCGGCGAGGTTCGCGTACCACGTGTGGCTGTGCACGACGTGCGTGCCCGCGGCGCCGGCGGCCATTTCCAGATCGATGCCGAGGGTACGCAGGGCGGCGTTGGCGTCCTTGAGCCCCGGCGGGTCGGGGTAGGCGGTCACGCCCGGCTCGGTGCGCGGGGCGCCGAAGCAGTGCACCCGGACGTCGGCCAGCCGCCGCAGGTCACGGGCCAGATACTCGACGTGCACGCCGGCGCCGCCGTACACCTCCGGCGGGTACTCACGGGTGAGGAGATCGACTCGGATCCTGTCCACAGCGGAAACCTTAACCGCCTCGCCGCGCAACGGACCCGTGCTCGGCTGGTGCGGGGCCCGCGAGGTGGCTAGCGTCTGCTCATGGCCCCCAAAGTCCTCGCGATGGTGCTCGCCGGCGGAGAAGGAAAGCGTCTCATGCCGCTGACCGCCGACCGGGCCAAGCCGGGCGTGCCGTTCGGCGGCATCTACCGGATGATCGACTTCGTCCTCTCGAACCTGGCGAACGCCGGTTATCTGAAGATGGTCGTGCTGACCCAGTACAAGTCCCATTCGCTGGACCGGCACGTCACCAAGACCTGGCGGATGTCCAACCTGCTGGGCAACTACGTGGCCCCCGTGCCGGCGCAGCAGCGCCTCGGGCCGCGCTGGTTCGCGGGGTCGGCCGACGCGATCTACCAGAGCCTCAACCTGATCTACGACGAGAAGCCCGACTACGTGATCGTGTTCGGCGCCGACCACATCTACCGGATGGACCCGGCGCAGATGGTCAGGCAGCACATCGACTCGGGCGCCGACGTCACCGTGGCCGGGATCCGGCAGCCCATCGGGATGGCCGACCAGTTCGGCGTCATCGAGGTGGCCGGCGACGGCAAGCGGATCCAGGCCTTCCGCGAGAAGCCCAGCGACGCCCGGGGCCTGCCGGACTCGCCCGACGAGATCTTCGCGTCGATGGGCAACTACGTGTTCACGGCCGAGGCGCTGATCGACGCGGTGACCCGCGACGCGCAGAACCCGTCGAGCAAGCACGACATGGGCGGCAACATCATCCCGATGCTGGTCGAGAAACAGGCCGCCAACGTGTACGACTTCGCCGACAACGTCGTGCCGGGCAGCACCGACCGGGACCGCGGGTACTGGCGGGACGTCGGGACGCTCGACTCGTTCTACGAGGCCCACATGGATCTCATCGCGATCCATCCGGTGTTCAACCTCTACAACTTCGAGTGGCCCATCTACACCGACTACATGCCGTGGCCGCCGGCCAAGTTCGTGCACGGCTGGCAGGAGCGCGTCGGCCGGGCGGTCGGCTCGATGGTCTCGCCCGGCGCCGTGATCTCCGGGTCGCTGGTCGAGAACTCCGTCGTCTCGCCGAACGTCAAGGTCCACTCGTGGTCACACGTGTCCGGTTCGGTGCTGATGGAGGGCGTCGACATCGGCCGACACGCCGTGGTCCGCAACGCGATCCTGGACAAGAACGTGGTCGTCCCGGAGGGCGCGGAGATCGGCGTCGATCTCGAACGCGACCGGCGCCGGTTCACGGTGTCCGACAACGGGATCGTCGTGATCGGCAAAGGCCAGCGGGTGGAAGCCTGACAGCCGGGTAAACCCGAAACCGACATCGGCCGCCGGAAGGGCCGCAGCACGAACAATCCTCGTGCTCGACGCGACGGCGGCCGGGGACCCGACTACGGTGGAGATCATGGCTGAGGTCGATCCCGCGCCGACGACGAACACCCCCGAAGGGGACGCCCGCCCGCCGGCCGAGAGCGCCCGCCCGGCGCCGCCTAAGCCTGCCGCGCCTAAGCCTGGGCCGCCCGCGGGCACCAGGCCCGCGGCCCCCAAGCCGGGCCCGCCCGGTGCCGCCGGCAAGCCGGCCGCGCCGAAGCCGGGACCGCCGGCCGCCACGCCCGCGGCGCCCAAGCCCGGTCCGCCGGCCGCCGCCGAGCCGGTGGCGCCGAAGCCTGGTC
>NZ_JBFAIU010000432.1:0-5473 GCF_040654855.1 Asanoa sp. NPDC050611 | reverse complement strand
ACCGCTCCTCGTTCGGCCTCGTGATCGACTACAACAACGCGCCGCTCACGCCGACCGGGCTGACCACGAACAACGCCGCGTGCGCGACCGACAAGAGCCGGCGCGCGGCGGCCGGCAGGTTGTGCCCGTGGTGAGCTTGCCTGAGCTCACTGGCAAAGTGTTCCAGTGGCCAGTTGGCGACAACATGGAGTTGCTGCTCGATCGTTGTCGTCGTCGCCGTCGCTCCCACGAACAGAAACTCGGCGACGTGTCCTCCGGGCGGGACGACCGCGTTGAGCAGTTCGCGGTCGACCCGCCCGAGGTCCGAGCGGACGCGCTCGTACCAGCGGTGGTGCTGCGGCTGGATGACGCCTGAGTTGATCATGTAGAGGCTCTTGGCGGTTTCCGCGAGTGGCGAATAGGCGAAACGGATGCGCGCCAGAGCGGCCGAGCTGAGCCGGAACCGGATCATCAGGACAGAGTTTGACACATGTTTTCCACGGTGCCCCGGTTCTTGGTGAACTCCCGCGTTCCATCGGGGTTCGCCACGAGGATATGGTGCCCTGAGACCAGGTATATGCCAGGCGATGGGCTGCCAGCGAAGATGGGCGCGATGCCGTTGCCGTAGAAGACGAACGTGGTGCCTCCATCCGCGTCGTGGGTCGCCCGCAGAGTCCCGGAGGCGTCGCGTCGGGCGGACTCTCCAGTCTCGACGTTCGAGAACACCACGCCGAGCGGGCCCACCCAGTCCTGCACCTTTGGGCTGCCGTCCGGGAATACTTCGACCACCCTGGTGAGCTCGTGGTCGTACACCACCTCGCCGTGCAGGTCGAACGAGCAGGCATCGCCGGCGGGCACGGTGAACGACGGGGTCCGGAACGGCACCCAGCCAGAGTCTGCGCCGAGCCCGGCATCGGCCGAGGCCACGCCCGCGGGCGTCGCTGCCAGCACGAGCGCCGCGCCGAACGCAGCCGGCGCCTTCACAAATGTCTTCATGCCCCCAGCGTGTGCGGATCCCTGACCTGGGTCCACGATTAGGTTCGCCTCGAATCGTCGCTGCCACTACCGCAACGAGACTGCCTGCTCGGTCGCATCCGAACGATGGCGTGGGACGGATGACCATCCTGGAGATCTAGGCTCCCCTCGAGACGCGTCCCGCCTTACGGCATCTTCCGGGCGGGCTATCGCGTGGGCTGGAGTCCGACGCACGGGATACGCGCGCAGGTGCCGCGCGGGGCACGGCCGTCGGTTGCTGAGGTCTCGTAGGAGGTGCTGAACGCGGCGGTGGCGGTGCGGTCCTCGGCAGCGCGTCCGGTGATCTGGTGGGGGCGCTGCCATCCGCGCGCGATCACGGCTGTGCCGGACCTCCAAGAGTGGTCGACGTGATGTGGGCTCGGAGCTCGTCGACCAGTGCCGGTCGGTTAGCCCAGCCGGGCTGCTCGGATGATGTCCGCGAGAGTTTGTGATGTGTCCGGCGGTCGGAGATGAACGGGGCGCTTACCGACGACGAACGTGGTCTGGTGGGTGCCGCACATCGCCTCGGCCTGATCCTTAGCAGTGATTGGCCGGACGTAGCGGCTCATCTGCTCGTGCGGGGGGCGGACGGGCAGGCGGTTTGTGAGCTTGCCGGGCTTCCGCGGGCGGCGTCGCCCTGGTCTGTCGACTGGCTGGTACGGGACCGGCACGGCGCTCGGGTGCTCGCATTGAGCTGTGGTGGGCAGGCTAGGCGTTAATGTGTTAAGAACGGAATAAGTATGTTTGCGGTATTGGTCGGGTCTTGTGCGGCTTGGCGGTCCAACGAGATCACGCACGCCTACGGAGGCCGTTATGAAGGCGTTCGTCATGAGGGAGATCGGCCGTGTCGGGTTCGTGGACAAGCCCGTGCCGAAACCCGGTCCGAACGACGCGGTGGTACGCACGACCCGTGCGCTGATCTGCACGTCGGACTCCCACACCGTCCATGGCGGTATCGGACCCCGGCAGGACCTGACGCTCGGCCACGAGGCGGTTGGCGTCGTGGCGGACGTCGGCAGCGAGGTGCGTGACTTCCGGCCGGGCGATCGGGTGCTGGTCGGCGCGATCACGCCCGACTGGGGCCAACGGGCGGCGCAGGCCGGCTACGCGTCCCAGTCGGGCGCACCGCTGGGTGGGTGGAAGTTCTCCAACACCAAGGACGGCGTGTTCGCGGAGTACTTCCACGTCAACGACGCCGACGCGAACATGGCCAAGATTCCGGACGAGGTCGCCGACGAAGCCGCCGTGTACTGCGCGGACATGCTCTCCACCGGGTTCATGGGCGCCGAGAACGGCAACATCCCGATCGGCGGGACGGTCGCGGTGCTGGCGCAGGGCCCGGTCGGGCTGATGTGTACGGCCGGTGCGCGGCTCCGCGGCGCCGGACTCGTCATCGGCGTCGAGTCGGTGCCCGCGCGCCAGGAGCTCGCTCGCACGTACGGCGCCGACGAGATCGTCGATTTCTCCAAGGAGGACGTCGTCGAGCGGACGATGGAACTCACCGGTGGCGAAGGCGTCGACGCCGCGATCGAGGCGCTCGGGGCGGACCTCACCTTCCAGACCGCCGTCAAGATCACCAAGCCAGGCGGAACTGTCTCGAACACCGGCTACTTCGGCGAGGGCGAGTTCGTCCAGATTCCGCGGGTCGACTGGGGCGTCGGCATGGCGGACAAGACGATCGCGAGCGGCCTCTGCCCAGGGGGGCGGCTACGCATGGAGCAACTGTTGCGGGTCCTTGCCTTCGAACGCGTCGATCCCACTCTGATGACCAGTCACACCTTCCCGTTCGACCAGATGGAGCAGGCGTTCGAGGTCTCCGACAAGAAACTCGACGACGTCGTGAAGGTACTGGTCACGTTCTAGGACGATCGCGATCCGCCCCGTGATGATCAATAGCTGCGATCCACGACCCGGCGCTGGTGGTCGATGGCCGAGTGGGCGTACGCGGTGTGCCGGCCGTACCTCCGTCTTTACAGCGGGATCGTGATCGGCTCGTCGGTCACCGTACCGTCGGGTCGCCGGCGGGCGATCGGGGCCGGCGTGGCTCCGGGCGGCGTTGGTCCGTACGGGGTGACGACGAGCCGGTCGGGGAGCACCTGGACCAGAAGGCAGTGCGGCACGGCAGCCCAGGAGCGCGTGCCGGCCTCGGCGAACCGGCTGGGGGTCCGCTGGTCGAGCTTGCCTCCGGCGCCGGACACCACGTACTGCAGCTCGTCGACGTGCCCGTGCTGGAAGTTGTGCTCGTGACCGTGGAGCAGCAGCCGCACGCCGTTGCGCCGGTAGAGCGGCACCAGCCGCTCGAGCTGTTCCGGCATGGACTCGTGGGCGGGCCCGGCGCAGTAGGCGGGGTGGTGCGAGAACGGCACCTGCCACGTGGCGTCACTGGTGGCGAGGGTCCGCTCCAGCCAGCCGCGTTGTCCGGGCTCGTCGAACCAGTGCAGGCCCCGCGAGGATCCCCAGGTGGTGTCGACGCAGACCAGCTCCAGCAGTGCGCCGACGCGCAGCCGGTAGAACAGGCCAGGGTCGATCGACGCGCGCCCGGATTCTTCCCGCGGTCCGAAGCGGATGCGCAGGTACAGGTTGTCCTCCAGCTGCTCCCGGTCGTCGCTCGCCTCGGTGTCCGAGCTGTCGTGGTTGCCGGCGGTCGGGTAGAAGGCGAGGTGGTCGAACAGGTAGCGGTACGGCTGGAAGAACGTGAGCCACCAGTCCTCGTCGAACGCGCCCGTGGCGTCCTGCGGACCGTCCGGGCCGTGGTAGATCGAGTCGCCCAAGCCGACGACGAACCGGACGTCGACCGTGTCGGCCAACCGCTGCATCGTGCGCGCGATCGCGAGTTGCCGCTGACCGTCGGCGCCGGAGGCGATGCCGACGCCGAAATCGCCGAGGGCAAGGAAGGTCACCGGGTCCGGCTCAGAGCCGCTGGCGTGAGTCCGTAGTCGCTGGTCGAGTGGCCGCCAGGCGGGACCCAGCGTGCCCGACGCCCAGTCGAACCGCGGCCCGGCGCCCCACGGCTCGCCCTCGACGAGCACCCGGTACCGGTACGTGGTCGCTGGCCGCAACCCCCGTACCCACGCGTGGTTGGTTTCGTCGGTGACGGCCCTGCCGACGATCGCCCCGTCGCCGTCGAGCACCTCCACGACCGCCCGGCCGTGCGGTTCGGACCGGGCGCCGAGGGTCTCGCCGGTCCGCTCCGCCCGAAACCCGCCCGCACTCTCGCCCAGTCGGAAGCCGCCCCAGGCGATCAGCGCCGCCTCGTCCGTGACGTCGACCAGTTGTACGTACGGCTCGAAGTGTCCTTCCACCGCTCTGCGATACCCGCGTCCCGAGCCAGGCGAAACACCGCAACCTCAGCGCCCAGAGGTAGCTCCCGTGGTGGCCCGGCGCCGGCGACGGTTCCAGGAGGCAGCGGCCGTCGACGCCGACTAGTCGTCGCCGATACGGCGCACCACAAGGACTCTTATGCGACGGACTACCTGCGCGTCCGCGTCTTGGCTCGGCACACAGAGGCGGGGTCGCCGTCGGGCTCGGCGGCGGTGCGCAGCCAGCCCATCGCCGCGCGCAGGTTGGCCGCCTCGCGCCGCAGCCGGCCGAGCCACCAGCCCTGGGCCGAGCCGCGCAGGCCGCCTTCGGCGCGTTCGGCGAGGGCCAGGAAGTGCCTGGCGTGCGCCAGCCGGGCCGCGTCCTCGGCACCGGCGGCGCGCAGCCGGGTCAGCGCCTGACGGTGGATCGGCATCAGCATCCGGTAGCGCGCGTCGGCGCCCGGCCGTTGCGTCTCGACCAGTGACGCCTCGACGAGCGCGGCGAGGCCGTCGGCGGCGTCGGGTCCGGCGACCGCCACGGCCGCCTCGCTGTCGAACCCGCCCGCGAACACGGCCAGCCGGTCGAAGAGCAGCCGGGCCGCCGGCTCGAGCTGGTCCACACTGGACTCGACAGCGGCCGCGACCGTGCGGTGCCGGGCCGGCGCGGTCGGGTCCGGGCTGCGCAGCACGGCGGGGTCGGCTTGCAGCCGCTTGACGATCTCGGGCACCGACAGCACGGGCGTACGCGCGGCGGCCAGCTCGATCGCCAGCGGCAGCCCGTCGAGCTCGGCGCAGAGCCGGGCGACCGCGGCGGCGTCGGACTCCGGCACCGGCCGCCCGGAGCGGGCCCGCGCGCGTTCGAGGAACAGCCGGCTCGCGGGATGGACGGTCAGCCCGGCGATGGTGTGGTCGCCGTCCGGTGCCGGGAACGGCAGGGGCGGCACGGCCACGGTCAGCTCGTCCGGCAGGCGCAGCGCGGCCCGGCTCGTGGCCAGGATCCGCAGCGCCGGGCACCGGTCGAGCAGCACCCGGGCCAGCTCGGCGGCGCCGCTGACGACGTGCTCGCAGTTGTCGAGCAGCAGGAGCCCGGCGCCGAGGGCGTCCGCGAGGGTGTCGGCGATCGGCCGTAGGGCACGAGGACGCTGCCGCGTTGCCGGGCCCGCGCGGCGAGGCGTGCGGTG
>NZ_JBFAIU010000431.1:0-5477 GCF_040654855.1 Asanoa sp. NPDC050611 | reverse complement strand
AGTGAGAATGCAGGCATGAGTAGCGCAAGAAGGGTGAGAAACCCTTCCGCCGGATGACCAAGGGTTCCAGGGCCAGGCTAATCCGCCCTGGGTGACCCATGAGGCTCACGTAGCGGTCGCCGGCGGCCGCGGACGCCCGCGCCACCGCGCTCCTGACGTCGTCGGTGAAGACGTAGTCGCTCTCGCCGGCCGGCACGGTCCCGGGCGCCCGGTGCGTCAGCACGAACACCGGGACGCCCGGCACCGGGCCGTTGCCGCCCCAGCCGCCCGAGATGTCGTACGTCCGCCGCCCGGTGATCACCGCGCCGCCGCCCGCGACCAGCTCCCCGAACACCTCGGCGTTGACGGGCGACAGCCGGAACGACGGCACCCGGATCCCGCGCGCGGCCGCTTCCTCGTACGCCCGGATCGGAATCTCGCCGTCGAAGTACCAGCGGAAGAGGCCCTCGCCGCCCGCGCCGAGCGGGCTCTCCAGCCCGTCGCCCGGCCCGGCGACGAAGCCGTCCAGCGACACCGTCAGGTCCACGATCACTTTCGCCATCCCACACACCTTCCTCTCACCCGCGACGTCGGAGCCGCCGGCGCGGTCCGGACACGGGCTTGACTTTGGAGTGCGCTCCAAGGTTTACCGTCGAAGGCATGCGCGTCGCCGAGTTGGCAGAGGTCGTCGGGGTGTCCGCGGACACCGTCCGCTACTACGAGCGGGTCGGGTTGCTGCATCCGCCGCGGCGGACCGGAGCGGGATATCGCTCGTACGACGCGAGCGCCGCCGACCGGTTGCGGTTCATCCAGGGCGGGCAGCGCCTCGGGCTGCGGCTGAAGGACATCGCCGACCTGCTCGCGGTGCGGGACACCGGTGTGTGCCCCTGCGAGCCCGCCGAGGAGCTGCTCAAGCGGCGGCTCGACGAGCTCGACGCGGAGCTGGCGCGGCTGGCCGCGCTGCGGGCCGAGATGGTCCGGATGATCGACGGGCTGCCGGCGCGGGACTGCCCGCCGCCCGAGCCGGGCACCTGGTGCCCGCCCGATGCGTTGGGAGGTGATCGATGATGTGCGGTTGCGGCTGTGACTGTGGCTGCTGAGCCTCAGGGGACCCGCCTGCCGAGCGCGCCGGCCGGCGGTGTCAGGACACCATCGCCTCGGTCCACGCCCGGGCCAGGATCTCGTCGACCGTCTCGGCCGGCGACTGCGCCGACGTGTCGAGCCACAGGCCCAGCCGCGGCGTCTCCTCCCGCAGCACGCGGTCGAGCCCCTCGATCGCGAACGTCCCATAGGCGACCTTGCCCCGGCCCGCCTCCCGCGCGGCGATCGCGGCGGGCGTGGGCGCGAGCACGACCACCAGCAGCGGCCGGCTGCGGATCAGGTTGACCATCTCCGGCAGGAACTCCCCGAGCACCACGTCCTGCGTGACGGCGGTGAACCCGGCCTCGAAGTACGCGTCGCTCGTGCGCGCGGCCAGCTCGTACCGCAACCGCAGCTGCCGCACCGCCTCGTCCGACGGTGCCGGCGTCATCTCGGCCCGGCCGGACACCACCATCCGCCGGAACACGTCACCCCGCACGTGCACCGACCGCGGCAACCGTTCCGCGAGTGCCTGCGCCACGGTCGACTTGCCCGCCGCCTGGATGCCGGTGAGCAGGATGACGGCGCGGTTCACGAAGCGCGGAGGCGGGCGTACACGTCGCCGGAGCGTCCGGTCGGGCGGACCTCGCCGAGCAGGGCGACCAGCTCGCCGGCCGACATCCACTGCGACCGGGCCCAGCGCATGGTCTCCACGGGCGAGTAGTTGTATTCGTAGTCGCCCAGCGACTCCACCTGCCCGAGCACCGCGAGCCCGGCCTCGTGCGCCATCGGCAGGTATTCGAAGCTCAGCGCGCGCACGGGCTGCGACAGCCCGGCCAGCACGTCCGCCTCGAAACCCTCCACGTCGATCTTGCAGAACGCCGGCTGGCCGTATTCCTTGATCATGTCGTCGAGGGTCGTGACCGGGACCTCGACGGTGCGGTCCCAGCGGACCTTGGCGAAGCTGCGGTCCGTGGAGACCGTGTCGCGCCAGGTGGTCGAGAGCGTGGAGACCGTGGGCGTCGCTGTGGAGAGCGCGAGCTGCGCGGTGCCGGGTGCGGCGCCGACCGCGATCGGCGCGATCACGACCTGGTCGTCGCGCCCGAAGAACGCGCGCAGGACCCGCAGGCAGTCGGGTTGCGGCTCGACCGCGATGACGCGGGCACCGAGCCGGCGCCACGCCCGGACCCGGCTGCCGACGTGCGCGCCGATGTCGAACGCGACGTCACCTGGGCCGAGGAACTGCCCGTAGAACCGGACCAGCCGCCGGTGCCGGCCGGGCTGGCCGTGATAGATAACCAACGATCGGGCGATTCCCCACGCGCGGGTCAACATGCAGCGACCCTAGCTGAACTACTCTCGCCGGAACGCCGTAGTCACTCGCGGAGCCACCGGACAGGAGATTGCTCATGACGGCTGCAGACGCGACGGCATCGCCGACGGTTCGGGCTGGCCGCCCTACCGGCAACCAGGCGCAGGCTGCCCGATACGCCGTATGGATCGGACTTGCGTTCAATGTGTTGATCGTCGAGGTTCTCTTCTTCACGGGCGACCCGGCGAAGAACGACCTGATCGGCATCGCGAAGTTCCTCGCACTGCACGCCGCCCTGCTGATGATGCTCCAGCTGCTGCTGGTCGCCCGGCTGCCCTGGCTCGACACGTGGATCGGCACCGACAGGCTGACGGCCTGGCACCGCTGGACCGGGTTCGCCCTGTTCTGGGCGGTCGTGCTGCACGCGAGCTTCATCCTCGTCGGCTACGCCCGGCTCGCCGACATCTCGGTGTTCGCGCAGATCGACGTGTTCCTCGGCGTGTTCCCGACCCTGCTCGGCATGCTGGCGGTCTCGCTGATCGTGATCGTCGTGGCACTGTCCGTGCGGTTCGCCCGCCGTCGCATGTCCTACGAGCTGTGGCACGCGATCCACGTCGTGCTCTACGTCGCCGTCACGCTGGCCGTGCTGCACCAGCTCTACGAAGGCAGCACGTTCCGGGCCAACGCGCTGACCACGGCGTACTGGTGGGGGATGTGGGGTCTGGTGATCGTGTCCCTGCTGCACGGCCGCGTGGTCACGCCGCTGCTCCGCAACGCCCGGCACAAGCTGCGGGTGGCCGCGGTCGTGCCGGAGTCGCACAACGTCACCTCCGTGTACGTCACCGGGCGCGACCTGGCCGCGCTCGAGGCGCGGGCCGGGCAGTTCTTCATCTGGCGCTTCCTGACCAGGGGCCGGTGGTGGCAGGCGAACCCGTTCTCGATCTCGTCGACGCCGGACGGTGAGGTGCTCCGGCTGACCGCGCGGGCGGTGGGCGGGACCAGCGCGGGCCTGCGCGACCTGCCGGTCGGCGCGCGGGTCTTCGTCGAGGGGCCGTACGGCGCGTTCACCACGCTGCACCGCACCCGTGACGCGACGCTGCTGATCGCGGGCGGCGTCGGCATCACGCCGATCCGCTCACTGCTGGGCGAGCTGGACGGGCCGGTGACCGTGCTCTACCGGGTGCCGACCGAGGCCGACGCGGTGCTGCTCGGCGAGCTCGAGCACTACGTGACCAACGCCGGGGTCACCCTGCACCTGCTGACCGGCCGCACAGGCTCCGGGCTGCCGCCGAACCTGCCGTTCGCGCCCGCGAACCTGACCGCGCTCGTGCCGGACATCCGCGAGCGGGACGTGTACGTGTGCGGGCCGCCCGCGATGACCGGCAGCGTGCTGACGGCGCTGAAGGAGGTCGGCGTGCCGAAGCGCCAGGTGCACGCGGAGCGGTTCGCGCTCGCCGGCGACTAGCGGATCGTCGCGGAACCGAGGACGACGTCGCCGGCCGGGTCCGGCCGGTAGGCCACCACCGCCTGGCCCGGCGCCACCCCGCGGGCCGGGCTGCGCAGCGACGCGACCAGGGCACCGTCGTCGAGGGTGACGACCGCGGGCAGCGGCGTGCCGTGCGCCCGCAGCTGCACCTCGCACTCGACCGGCGCGGCCGGCACCGGGCCGCCGGTCCACACCGGACGCTCACCGGTCACCGTGGACACTTCGAGCGCCTCGAGCGGGCCGACGGTGACGGTGTTGGTCACCGGCGTGATCGACAGGACGTAGCGCGGCTTGCCGTCGGGTGCGGGCACGCCGATGTTGAGACCACGACGCTGACCCACGGTGTACGCGTAGGCGCCCGCGTGCGAGCCGACCACCGCACCCGTCAGCGCGTCGACGATCTCGCCGGGCTCCTCGCCGAGCCGGTCGGCCAGGAAGCCGCGGGTGTCGCCGTCGGCGATGAAGCAGATGTCGTGCGAATCGGGCTTGTCGGCCACGGACAGGCCGCGCGCCGCCGCCTCCTCGCGCACCTGGGCCTTGGTCGAGTCGCCGAGCGGGAACATCGACCGGTCGAGCTGCTCGCGGGTGAGCACGGCCAGCACGTACGACTGGTCCTTGGCGAGGTCGACGCTGCGGCGCAGCAGGCCGTCGGCGCCGAGCCGGGCGTGGTGGCCGGTGACCACCGCGTCGAAGCCGAGCGCGATCGCGCGGTCCAGCACGGCGGCGAACTTGATCTTTTCGTTGCAGCGCAGGCAGGGGTTCGGGGTGCGGCCCGCGGCGTACTCCGCCACGAAGTCGTCGACGACGTCCTCGTGGAACCGGTCGGCCATGTCCCACACGTAGAACGGGATGCCGATCACGTCGGCCGCACGCCGGGCGTCCCGGGAGTCCTCCAGCGTGCAGCAGCCCCGCGCGCCGGACCGGTAGGTCTGCGGATTGCGGGACAGCGCCAGGTGCACGCCGGTGACGTCATGCCCGGCCGCCGCGGCGCGCGCGGCCGCGACGGCGGAGTCGACTCCGCCGGACATCGCTGCAAGAACCCTCACGGCAGCAAGGGTACGCGTCGCCTCACCGCGACGACTTGATCATGCCCGCCCGGCGGGCCCGCTCCACCGCGGCCGGCAGCGCGGTGACCAGCGCGTCGACGTCGGCCTGGGTCGAGGTGTGGCCCAGGGTGAAGCGCAGCGAGGAGCGCGCGCGTTCGTCGTCGTTGCCCATCGCGAGCAGCACGTGCGACGGCTGGGCGACACCGGCCGAGCAGGCCGAGCCGGTCGAGCAGGCCACGCCCTGCGCGTCCAGGAGCAGCAGCAGCGCGTCGCCCTCGCAGCCCGGGAACGAGAAGTGCGCGTTGCTGGGCAGCCGGTCGACGGGGTCGCCGTTGTAGACCACGTCCGGCACCGCCGCGCGTACGCCGTCGACCAGGGCGTCGCGGAGGGCGGCGACGCGGGCCGCGTACTCCCGCTGGCTCTTGACGCTCGTCTCGACCGCGACCGCGAACGCGACGATCCCCGGCGCGTCGAGCGTGCCGGAGCGGACGTCGCGCTCCTGGCCGCCGCCGTGCAGCAGCGGCGTCACGGCGACGTCGCGGCCGAGCAGCAGCGCGCCGACGCCGACCGGGCC
>NZ_JBFAIU010000430.1:0-5495 GCF_040654855.1 Asanoa sp. NPDC050611 | reverse complement strand
ACCCGCGCAGCTATCTGGCGGCCACCGATGTGCTGGGCGTACGCCCGGATCAGTGCTGGTTCGTCGGCGACGGTGCGGACGGCGAGCTGGCCGGGAGGAGGGTGGCGCGCTGGTGGTCGCCGAGTACGCCGCGGCCGTGCTCAACAACGGGCTCGGCCGTTACGAGACGGCCCTGGCCGCCGCCCAACGGGCGACCGGCGAAGATCAGATGGTGGCGAGATCGTGGGGGTTGGCCGAACTGGTGGAGGCGGCGGCGAGGTCGGAACAGTGGGACGTCGGTGAGGCCGCGCTGCGCGAGCTCACGCAGCGGACCGAGGCGAGCGGGACACCGTGGGCGCTGGGCACGCAAGCCCGTGCACGGGCGCTGCTGAGCAGGGGCACCGACGCCGACGATCTCTACCGCGCGGCCGTCCGTCGGCTACGCGACTGCCACATGAACGCGCACCTCGGCCGGACACACCTGGTGTACGGGGAATGGTTGCGCCGCAACAACCGCCGCGCCGAGTCCCGGGTCCAGCTGCGGCGCGCGTACAACCTGCTCACCAACATGGGAGCGGAGGGGTTCGCCGACCGTGCCCGCAACGAACTGCTGGCCACGGGCGAGGCGGTCCACCAGCGGACCCCGGACACGCTGGACCTGACGCCCCAGGAGGCGCTGATCGCGTCGCTCGCGCGGGACGGGAAGACCAACCAGGAGATCGGCACCGAGCTGTTCATCAGCCCTCGGACGGTCGAGTGGCACCTGCACAACGTGTTCGCCAAGCTGGCGATCAGCTCGCGCCGGGAGCTGCGCGACGCGGGGCACGGCGACCGCGTGTCCGCCGCGGCCCCGTCCCTGAACCCGACATCCGCGCCACATTCGGGCACCCCCGGGACCGATCCCAGCACCCCGGGGGTGCGACCCGGGGCTTGAACAACCGGGGCTGTCCACGGGGCCGCGCTCACCGTCGGCCGACGACGGTTGGGTGGTCCTCCCGGAAGGAGCCCCCAAGCGATGACCTGCCGCCCAGCAGCCCTGCCCACGACCAGCGGCGTCGACCACGTGCCGACTCCGCCCAACCACGCGGTGCATGTCCGCGCGGGCGACCGGAGCGTCGCCCGAGCCGTCGCGAATGACGAGTTGCGCCTGCGCTACCAGCCGATCGTCCGCATCCAGGACCGGGCGGTGATGGCCGTCGAGGCCCTGGTGCGGTGGCAGCACCCGACGCTCGGCCTGCTCACCCCCGACCGGTTCTTCGACGCGGCCACCAGGAACGGCCACATGCCGTTGCTCGACCGATGGGTTCTGCACCGCGCCTGCCGTGACATGATCGCGATCCGCGGTGCCCTCGGCTGTGCGGCCCCCGTTCGCGTCAACGTCAACATCTCGGCACCGACACTGGCGACCGACTTCACCGGCCTCGTCACCACGGCACTGGAACGCACGGGCCTGCCCGCGCGCCGGCTGCGGCTGGAGCTCTGCGAAGGCGCGGACCTCGACACGCTCACCCGTGCCGGGCCGCACCTCGAGAGCCTGACCCGACGCGGGATCGGGGTGGCCCTCGACGACATGGGAGCCGGATCGACGGACCTGCGCTACCTCTCCCGCCTGGCCCTGCACGACATCAAAATCGACAAGCAGTTCGTGGCGGGGATGCTGAGCAGCCAGCGTGACCACGCCATCGTCACGCTGCTGACAGACCTCGCCCACCGCCTGCGGCTGCGTGTCGCGGCCGAAGGGGTCGAGACCGCGGAGCAGCTGGCCGCACTCGCCCGGATAGGGGTGTCCTACGCCCAGGGCTACCACCTTGCCCCACCGCTGGTCCTGTCGGACCTGACCGACACCCTGGGCGCGACGGGCACCTGAAGTTCGAAAGAACAGGTCTCGCGCCTCGGTCACCCGGCGGTGAAGAAGTCCTCGATCGGCGCGCGGGCCTCGTCGTAGAGGGCGGGACCGTCGCGGGGCACCCGCTTCGCGTCGACGGTCCGGGACAATGCCTGGAACTGGTCCGCGGAGAGGGCGAACACAACCCGCCCGAGGCCGGCGCGGTCGATCGCGTAGGTGCACATGGGGCAGGGCTCGCAGCTGGTGTACATCGTGGTCGCGGCGACCGTCGACGCGTCGAGCTCCTGTGCGGCCCAGCGGGCGAGCTTGAGCTCCGGGTGTGCGGTGATGTCGCCGTCGCCGGGCACGGTGTTGTGCGCCTCGGCGAGGACGGCTCCGTCCGGGCCCACCAGCAGCGAACCGAACGGTCGCCCGCCGGCCGCCGGCGCGGCCGCCGCCAGCTCGATCGCGCGGCGCAGGTACTGCTCGTCTCGTTGATCCATGAACCCCTTCCTACACTTCCGCCGCGCGCCGCGGCGCCCCGGGCGGCATGGGTAGGAACTCGTGGAGGTCGGCGGCGAGAGCGCTCATCTGCTCACCGGCCTCCAGCCAGGTGGTGATCGTCGCCTCCCAGGTGTCGGAGCGCGACGTCCATGGGTGGAGGTTCCAGGTGAGCATGACGTGGCCGCCGCTGTGGAAGGTCGCGCGCAGCGAGAGGTGGTTCGTCTGCCATACGCGTTCCTCGGACCAGCCGCGATAGTCGGCCGCCAGCCGTGCGACGAAGTCAGGAAGCCACGCGTCGTCCCAGACCCAGACCTCGACTCCTTGGATTGCTGCTTGCAGTTGGTCCGCTCGTGCCTCGACGGCGAAGCCGACTCCGTAGTCGTCCGGGAAGTAGCGGGAATGCAGGCGGACGGAGGTGTCCGGATCCTCGCTGCAGCGGATGAAGAGACCGGGGCCATCTTGGGGTAGATCCGGGACCGACACCCCGCGACAGTAGATGGTCGGCGATGGTGACGGCTCGGCACTCGGCATTTGGCGGAGACGGCGGCGGAGTCGGTGCGGACAGTAAGGTCGTCACGGTGTCGAGCGAACCGGTGGGCAGGCAGGTGGTCGTCGTCGGAGCTGGCATCGTCGGCGCGTCGGTGGCTTATCACGCCGCCTGGGCGGGTGCCGCGGTCACGTTGGTCGACGCGGGGCGGCCAGGTGCCGGCGTCACGGCGGACTCGTTCGCTTGGGTCGGCGCGTCCGGCGTGCGTACCGGTCCGGCGGCCGGGATCCGGGCCACCGCGACGGATGAGTACCGCCGGGTCCAGGCCGAGTTGCCGGGGCTCCCGGTTCGCTGGTCCGGCTCGTTGATCTGGCGCGCGGAGGGTGACGCGCCGGAGGCGGGGCCCGGGCAGGAGATTGTGGACGCGGGCACCGTGATGACGCTCGAGCCGAACCTTCGGCAGCCGCCGGAGTGGGCCGTATGGGCGCCCGGCGACGGCGCCGTCGACTCGGTTGGCGTGACCGAGCGGCTGGTCGAGGGTGCCCGCGCCCATGGCGCCCGGGTCCGTCTCGACTCCCCGGTCACCGCGGTCCGCCGGGATGCGGCGGGCCGGGTTGCGGGGGTCGAGACGGCCGCGGGGCCGCTTTCCGGTACGACTGTGGTGCTGGCGGCCGGAGTTGCGACGGCCGCGCTGGGCGTGTCGGTCGGCGTGCGTGTGCCGGTCGAGCCGTCGCCGTGCCCGCTCTTCCGGCTTCGCGCGCCGGCCGGTCTGGTCCGCACCGTGGTCAACACCGAGGACTTCGATCTCCGGCAGGTCGCTGCAGACCGGCTCATGGCCGCGGCGGACTCGCCCGAGCGGACCCTTGCCGCGGTCCGGTCCACGTTCCGCGGTGCCGAGGGCGTCGAGCTGCTCAGCACACGAATCGGCGCACGCCCGATGCCGGTGGACGGTGAGCCGATCGTCGGTCCGGTCGCCGATGTGCCCGGTCTCTACGTGGCGGTGATGCACGCGGCGGTCACGCTTGCGCCGGCCATGGGCCGCCTTGTCGCGCGGGAACTGGTCGACGGCACCGTCGAGCCCTCATTGTCGGGTTGCCGCCTCGACCGCTTCTAGCGCACAGCACCGCAAAGCTCGCGGCAACGCCAACGACGCTGGGGCGGCTTCAACGTCCGGCGACGCGACCGCTAGCCGGTCGGTCCCGCGGGTATGCCCGGCGCGCGCAGGTCGCGCGAGGCGCGGGCGATGATCGCGATCGCGGTGCGTCGTGGCAGCAGTCGTGACATGAGCGCCGACGAGACGCGCATGCCAAGGCCCGGGATCACCCGCGGGCCTCGGCCGAGTCCCCGCAGCGCGGCGCGTGCCACCTGGTCCGGGGTCTGCGTCCCGGGCGCCGGCCTGGCCTTGGCGCCCGCGAGGTTCGGTGTGGCGACCGCGCCCGCGATGCAGGTCAGCACGTCCACGCCCGTGCCGCGTAGCTCCGCCCACAGGCCCTCGGCAAGGATCGCGCCGAACGCCTTGGTGGCCGCGTACGCCGTGATCGGTGGGGATCCCTGCATCCCGGCCAGGGATGACATCACGATGAAGCCACCCCGCCCGCGGGCCACCATCGGCGGGAGGAAGCGGTGGGCGAGTTCGAGCGGCATCCGGCAGTTGAGGTCCACTGCCCGGCGGGTGAGGTCCGGGTCCATGGAGACGAACGAGCCGATCGGCGAGTACGCGGCGTTCGCCACCACGAGACCGACGTCGAGCCCGTCCGTGGCGTCCACGACCGCGCGCAGTCCCTCCATTGTCGACAGATCCGCGCTGACCGTGACGGTCGAGGTCGGCAGCGCGTCCGCGAGCGCCGTCAGCGGTTCCGCGCGGCGGGCCGCGAGCACGAGGTTGAGCCCGTGTCCCGCGAGCGCGTGGGCGAAGCCCGCGCCGAGACCCTCGGAGGCGCCGGCGACGAGCGCCCACGGCCCGTAACGGTCCGCGAAGCCCGCCCTCACACGGCCACCGGCTCGGGCCGGGACGCGGTGTCGCGCCGACGGCTGAACGGACGCTCGCGCCGCATGCGCCACATCATCAGAAACGGGGTGAGCAGCCAGGCGGCGTTGGCGGCGAGCACGATCCCGAAGTTCGGCGCGGGCGTGACGCCGTAGCGCTCGTCCGTCAGGATGATCAGCACGTTGGCCAGCATCGTGCCGGACCAGACCAACGCCGGCACCTTGATCCAGTCGCGGCCGCGGATGAAGGCGTAGAGGGCGAAGAAGTAGAACGGGCCGAAGAAGATCAGGTCGATCCAGATCGTCATCTGCCAGAAGGGCGGCCGGGCCATCAGCAGCGGGTCGTAGTGGTTGCCCCACCAGTGCACGAGGTCTATCGCCGGGCCGGGCGGCCAGACCGGGTAGTCGAAGTTGGCCGGATCGGCGACCACGATCTGTTCGAGGTCGACGACGTACGTGATGACGGTCGCGTTGACCGCGAAGAACGCGATGAAGAACAGGTCCCACGGGCGTTCGCGCAACGGCACGCTCATGGTCCGATCCTGGCCTCAACAACCCGACCGAACAAGATCTACAAATGCGGACGTTCTCGGCCGGGCATGGCCGCGTCGGCGACTGCGGACCCCGTCGTGGGCCGTGACGCGTTCGCGCATGCCGATCAGGCCCATCCCGCCCGTGCGTTGGCCGACCACCGCGGAGCGGCCGTCGTCGGTC
>NZ_JBFAIU010000429.1:0-5526 GCF_040654855.1 Asanoa sp. NPDC050611 | reverse complement strand
GGAGAACTGGTCCCCGTAGTCCCGGGACCGCACGCCCGGGTCCTGGATGCCGACCTCGGTCATCAGGTCGACCGCCGCGCGGGCCGCGGCCGTGCGGCCGCCGCCGTTGCGGCGCAGGATCTCGCCGACCTGCCGGCCGATCCGCTGGCTCGGGTTCAGCGCGGAGAGCGGGTCCTGGAAGATCATCGAGATCTCCCGGCCGCGCACCTGCCGGCGCCGGCGGGCGTCGGCGCCGAGCAGGTCCTCGTCGCGCAGCAGGATCCGGCCGGTGGCGGTGCCGCCCTCGGGGAGCAGCCCGATGATCGCCATGGCCAGCATGCTCTTGCCGCTGCCGGACTCGCCGATGACGCCGGTGGTGCGGCCGGGGCGCACGGCGAGGCTCACGTCGTCGAGCACGGGTGTCGTGCCCGCCGGTCCGGGCAGCCGTACTCCCAGGTGCTCCACCCGCAGCAGCGGCGGGTCCGTCAGCGGCGCCGTCACGACAGGGTCACCGTCGAGAAGTCCGGCAGGTAGCTCGGGTTGGGCTCGAGGCCGTGCACCTCGGCACGCCAGGCGTACGCGATCTTCAACGACATCGGGTACATGCCGACCGCGTCGGACCAGATGATTTGGCTCGCCTGGGCGTAGAGCTGCTCGCGCTTGCCGGTGTCGCTGGTCGAGCCGGCCTGGGCCAGGACGGTGTCGAGCTGCGGGTTGCAGTAGCCGTTGCGCTTGGCCGCGCAGGTGTAGAGCCGGCCAAGGTTCGTCGCGGCGTCGAGGGTCGGCGTCGACAGCGACTGGAAGTTGATGTCCCAGCGCATCGCGAGCAGGTCCTCGAGGAAGACGGCGGACTCCTTCTCGGCCGCCTCGGCCTTGACGCCGATCTTGTTGAGGTCGGCGACCACCGCCTGGATGAACTGGCGGTACTCCGCGCCGCTGAACTGCAGGCGCAGCCTGGTCGAGAAGTCGAAGCCCGCGGCCTGCAGCGCGGCCTTGGCCGCCGCGGCGTCGTACTTCGGTGGCTCGAGCGCGCTGTAGCCGAGCACGGCCGGCGCGAGCACCGACTTGGACAGCTCACCGGTGCGCGGGTACAGCGACGTGATGATGGTGTTGAAGTCGACCGCCTGCCACAGGGCGCGGCGCACCTCGGGCTTGGCCAGCGCGGGCACGCCCGAGTTGAACCACATGGTGTAGACCGAGGTCGCCGGTACACTCTGGACGGTCAGCCCGTCGTCGCCCTCGAGCGCGCCGACCTGGTCGTCGGGGATGCCCCAGGTGGCCTGGATCTCGCCGGTCTTCAACGCGGTCATCCGGGCGGAGACCTCGGGGATCACCCGCATGACGAGCCGCTCCAGCTTGGGCGCGCCGCCGTAGTACTTCGGGTTCGGCAGCAGTTCCAGGCTCTGCCCGGGGGTGAACTTGTCGACCACGAACGGGCCGGAGCCGACCGGCTTGGTGAACGACTGCTCCGTGACCTCGCTCGGCGTGATGTAGAGCAGCGTGAGCTTGCCCAGCAGCGCCGGGTCGGGCTTCGGCGTGGTCAGCACGACCTTGCCCGGGCCGTCCGCCTTGGCGTCGATGCCCGTGAAGTTCGCGGCGTTGGGTCCCTTCAGCTCGACGATGCGCTTGACCGAGGCGACCACGTCGGCGGAGTCCGCCGCGGAGCCGTCGGAGAACGTCACGCCGTCGCGCAGCGTGAACGCCCAGGTCGTCGCCTGCGGGTCGACGTCCCACTTGGTCGCCAGGTCACCGGTGAGCTCGCCGTCGGCCTTGGCCCGGACGAGCCGGCTGAAGATGGCCTGGCCGGCGATCTGGGTGCCGGTGGCCGCCCCGGCGGCACCGTGCGGGTCGAGGCTCTGCGTCGGGTACGGGCTGGCGACGGTCAACGTGCCGCCGGTCTTGGCGCCTTCCGTGTCGCCGCCACTGGTGGTCGAGCAGGCGGCGGTGGCGGCGGAGACGGCGAGTGCGGCGGCCGCCGCGCTCAGTCTGGTCAGGCGGGATGGGGTGGCGCGCATCAGAGGCTCCCTTCGACGCCGCGTCCGGTGCCGGCGCGGCGTGGTGTGCGGGGAAGGACGCCGCGGCGTCCGGAGCGGTGGAAAAAGGAGTTGAACTGGTCGCCCAGCAGGCCGACGTGCACCACGAGCAGGGCGAGGACGAGTCCGGGGAACGCGGAGATCCACCAGGCGGTGGACAGGTACTCCTTGCCGGTCGCGATCGTCTGTCCCCAGGAGACGGACGTCGGTGGCAGCCCGATGCCGAGGAAGCTCAGCCCCGCCTCGGCGAGCACCACGAGGCCGAAGTCGGTGGCGGCCAGCGCCACGACCGGGCCGAGCACGAACGGCAGCACGTGTCGGATGACGATCGTGCGCCGGGGCACACCCATCACGCGGGCGGCGGCCACCCATTCGCGGTTGCGGACGGTCAGGGCCATCGCCCGAGTCATCCGGGCGAACGGGATCCACCCGGTGAGCGCGAGCGCGACCACGACGACGGTGATGCTGCGGTCGAACAGGCCGGCGACGATGATCGCCAGCACGATGCCGGGGAAGGCGAGCAGCACGTCGATCGACCGGCTCAGCGCCGCGTCGACGGCCCGCCCGAAGTAGCCGGCGACGACGCCGACCGTGACACCGACCAGGGCCGACAGCGCCACGGTGAGCGCGCCGATCGTGACCGACGTGCGGGCGCCGTAGACGACCTGGGCGAAGATGTCCCGGCCGAGCGGGTCGGTGCCGAGCAGCGCCAGGCCGCCGTCGTGGGTGGTCGCGCCGGGCGGCAGCAGCCGGTCGGTGAGCCCGGTCGCCACCGGGTCGTAGTCCACCAGCAGCGGGCCGACGATCGCCACCAGGATGTAGAGCCCCACGACGGAGACGGGCACCCACCGCAGGAAGGCCCATCGGCGCCGCGCGGCCGGCGGCCGTGGTGCGACCTCTGGCAGGTCGGTGATCGCGCCGGTCATCGGTGCGCTCCCGTCCGGACCCGCGGGTCCAGCAGCGAGTAGGACAGGTCGGCGACGAGGTTGAGCACGACGATGATCGCGGCGATCAGCAGGGCGGCGGCCTGCACGACCGCGTAGTCCCGGTTGCTCACCGACTCGACCACCAGCGAACCGAGGCCGGGCCAGGCGAACACGTTCTCCACGACGACGGCCCCGCCGAGCAGGGCGCCCATCTGGAGACCCACGATCGTGACCACGGGCACGAGGGAGTTGCGCAGCGCGTGCCCGGTGAGGATCTGCAGCTCCGTCAGGCCCTTGGAGCGCGCGGTCTGCACGTACGGCTCGCGCATCGACTGCGCGACGCTAGTGCGGGTGATCCGGGCGACGATCGCGGTGAACGGCAGCGACAGGGTGACCGCGGGCAGCACGATGTGGGCCGGCGTGCCCGTGCCGGAGCTGGGCAGCAGGCCGAGCGTCGCGGTGAACAGCAGCACCAGCATGATGCCGACCCAGAACGTCGGCATGCCCTGCAGCAGGATCGTCAGCCCGGAGACGACCCGGTCGACCCGGCCGTCCGGGCGGCGGCCGGCCAGCATGCCCAGGGCGAGCCCGACGACGACCGCGATCACGGTCGCGGTCAGCGTCAGCTCGACGGTCGCCTGCAGGCGGCCGAGCACCACGTCCATCGCGGGCTGCCCGAACCGGTACGAGTCGCCGAAGTCGAACTGGGCGGCGTTCTTCAGGAACGTCAGGTACTGCGCGACCATGGGCTGGTCGAGGCCGAGCCGCTCGCTGAGCGCCGCCACGTCGGCCGCGCTCGCGTCGGGGCCGAGCAGCAGCGTCGCCGGGTCGCCGGGGGCGAGCCGCAGCAGGACGAACATCATCGTGCCGGCGCCCCAGAGCACGAAGACGCCGATCGCCAGACGGCGCAGCACGACCCCGGTCATCGCGCCCGCCCCAGCGGCCGGGGGCCGGCTGTTCCACCGGGGACGATCGGGCACGCGACGCTCTCGCGCACGGCGGTGTTGTCGGTGCTGTCGAGCGACCGGACCAGCAGCCGCGTCGCCGTGCGGCCCATCTCCTGCCGCGGGACCTCGAAGCCGGTCCAGTCGACCTCGTGCTGCCGGGCACCGGTCGGGTCGCCGAGCACGACGACGCTGAGGTCGGTGGGGACCGCGAGGCCGCGCCGGCCGGCCGCGGTGCGGACCTCCTCGGCGAGCAGTTGCTGTTCGGCGACGAGGCCGGTGATGCCGGCGGCGGCGATCTCGTCGACGAGGCCGGCGACGTCCTGCACCGACTCCAGCGTCCAGACCGGGCCGATCAGCCGGCCGTCGGCCCGGAACGCCTGCCGGAAGCCCTTCTCGCGGTCGCGGCTCGGCTGCGCCTCACCCTCGCCGATCCGGGCGTACGCGACGCGTTCGTGCCCCAGGGCGAACAGCCGCTGGGTCAGCTCCTGGGTCGCCGTGGTGTAGTCGGCGGCGACGTACGAGACCGGCGCGCCGGTGACCTCGCGGTGCCCGACGTAGACGAACGGAAAGCCGGAGTCGCGCAGCCGCTCGATCTCGTCGACGTTGGGGTTGCGGCCGAGCAGCAGGGCGCCGTCCGCGAGGGTCAGCCGCGTCGACCCGTCGCGGAAGATCTGCCGGTCGCCGCCCGCGCTGGTGAACAGCAGCAGGTCGTGCCGCAGCTCGGCGGCCTCCTGCTCCATGCCGAGCAGGAACGGGAAGTAGAAGTCGACCCCGGTCGTCGGGAAGACCGGCTCGAAGGTGTAGACACCGATGATCCGGTTGCGGCCGCCGGCGAGCGAGCGGGCCGAGGCGTTGGCGACGTATCCCCACTCGCGCATCGCGGCGAGCACCCGGTCGCGGGTCTCGGGGCTGATCCGCGCGCCGGAGTCGCGTTCGTTGAGGACCAGCGACACCGTGGCCTGGCTGACGCCGGCGAGCCGCGCGATGTCGGCCTGGGTCGGCCGCTTGCCGATGCCGCGGCTCATGCCCACCTCCGTGCTAATGCGCCTAACGGGTTTGGTCGTAGAGTTTCATTCGCGTTTCACACCCATGTCAAGGGCGAAGTTCCGGTTCTCAATGGACGACCGGGCGAAATTAGCTAATGGCCATTAGCAGCTAGCGCCCGGCGCCCGTGGCGCGGTAGCGTCCCGAAATCCCGACCCGTCCGCAGGAGGTGCGATGTCCGCGGGCCATCCGATCGCCGGCGTCACCATTCCGCTCGTCACCGTGCTCGACGAACGCGGCGCACCCGACGCCGCCGCGGCCCGCCCGCTGCTCGAGCACCTCGCCGCGGGTGGCGTCAGCGCGCTGATGCTCGCGGGCACCAACGGTGAGGGTCCGCTGCTGCCGGGCACGGCCGTCCGGTCGTACGCCGCCGACGTCGGAACCATGTGGCGGGAGCTGGTGGGAGCGGGCGCGACCGTGCTGGCGACCGCGGCCGGCGTCGGCACGCGCGACACGCTCGACCGGATCGACCAGCTCGCCGACGTCGAGCTGGACGCCGTGGTCGTGCTGGCGCCGTTCTACTTCCGGCACACGCCGTTGAAGATCGGCGTCTCCATGCCGACGCAGACCTCGGAGCGCTGGATCGCCGACGGCAAC
>NZ_JBFAIU010000428.1:0-5578 GCF_040654855.1 Asanoa sp. NPDC050611 | reverse complement strand
GCTGGACCGCGCCGACGACGCCGTCGCGCTGGTGCGGCGGGCCGCGCGCGGCGAGACAGGCTCGCTCCGGCTCGCGTTCCTGTCCACGATCGCCAACCACCTGCTGCCACCGGTCGTACGGGCGGCCCGGGAACAGCTGCCGGACCTGCGCGTCACCACGTCCTCGGCCGCCATCGCGCCGCTGGTTTCGGGCGTCCTCGACGGTGACTTCGACCTGGCGTTCACCCGGCCGCCGCGGGTGCCCGGGCTGGCGTCAGCGACCATCGCGACGGAGCAGGTGTGCGCGGTGCTGCCCGTGGGGCATCCGCTGGCCGGCCGCGCGGAACTGTCGCTCTCGGACCTGGCGGGGGAGCGGTGGGTGATGACGCCGCGCAGCTCCTGGGAGCCGTGGCACCGGGCGTTCGACGAGAACTTCCGGGCGGCGGGGTTCACCCCTTCGATCGTCGCCGAGGACGCCAGCGTGCAGGGGCTGCTCGGGTTGGTCGCCGCGGGCGTCGGCATCACCAGGCTGGGCTGGTCGTCCCACAACCTGCGGCGGAGCGGGGTGGTGTTCGTGCCCCTGGCCGGCGAGGTCACGCAGACGGAGATGGTGTGGCGGCCGGACAACACGTCGCCCGCGCTGGGCCGGCTGAGGTCGGTCGTCACGTCGCTGGCCGCGAGCACGGACCTCACCGCCACAGGCTGAGCCTGTCGGCGTTTCAGGCAACCGGTGTTGGCCGGTCGGGGGCGCCGCGACCAGGATTTATGCCATGGATGATGCTTCCGCGATCCGTGACCTGGTCGACGCGTACGCCCGGCTGGCCGACCGCCGCGACGCCGCGGGGCAGGCGGCGCTGTTCACCGCGGACGCCCGGGTCGAGGTTTACGAGGGCGACGCGGCCGAGCCGGCGCAGGTCGTCGACGGCCGGGCGGACCTGGCCGAGTCCTTCGGGGTCCTGCGCAACTACGAACGCACGACGCACTTCAACGGGCAGAGCACGGTCTCGGTGGACGGCGACCGGGCCACGGGCGAGGCGTACTGCCTGGCGCACCACCTCTGGACCGAGGACGGGCAACGGTTCCTCATGGTCATGTCGATCCGGTACGACGACGTCTTCGTCCGCGAGGACGGCTGCTGGCTGTTCGCCTCGCGCAAACTGATCATCGACTGGGTCGACCGCCGCCCGTCGACACCGTGACGGCCCACATATCCGTTGCGGTTCCGGCCGCCGGGCGGTGAACTGCCGAGGTGCGGATGATCAAGTTTTCGGGCGGCGGGGCGTCGGTGGTCGAAGCGGCGTCGCCGGTGCCGGGTCCCGGGCAGGTGCTGGTGCGGGTCCAGGCCGTGGGCGCCGGGATCGGGCTGGTGCGGTTGCTCGCCGATGGTCCGGCCTCGCCGGGCGGCGAGATCGTGGGGACGGTCGCCGAGATCGGTCCGGAGGTCACCGGGTACGCGGTCGGCGACCGCGTCGGCGGGGTGGTCTTCACGGACGCGTACGCGGAGTTCGTGGTCGCGGACCCGCGGCTGATCGGTCCGGTGCCGGCCGGTGTGGAGGCCGGGGCCGCGCTGGCGGTGGTGCGCGGCGGCCTGGTCGCATTGGCGGCGCTGCGCACCGGTCGGTTCACGGCGGGGGAGTCGGTGCTGGTCACCGCGGCCGCGAGCGGCGTCGGTCACCTGGCGGTGCAACTCGCGCGCACGCTCGGCGCCGGTCGTGTGGTGGGCGCGGTGGGCTCGCCCGACAAGGCGGACTTCGTCGTCGACTGCGGCGCGGACGCGGCGGTGACCTATGCGGACGAATCCTGGGGCGACCCGGTCGACCTGGTCCTCGACGGCGTGGGCGGCGACCTGCTCAGCCGCGGCGTCGACGCCCTGGCCCCGTTCGGGCGGCTGGTCGCCTTCAGCGCGGCCGGCGGCACCGTCGACGCGGGGAGGCTCCTCGCGAACATGAAGACCCTGCACGGTTTGACGATCGGCACCCTGAACCGCACCCGACCGCACCAGGTCGACGCCGTCCGGGCGGAGCTGTGGGACCTCGTCGCCGCGGGCCGCCTGGCCCCGCGCCACGTCGACCTGCCTTTCGCCGCTGCCGCGGAGGCGATGGCCCTGATCGCGAGCCGGTCGAACCGGGGCCGGGTCGTGCTCGTGCCGTGAGCCCAGCTCGCTCATGGGTCGACCGCCGCCTGGTGCGGCCATGACGTCTGTCGGCAGGGCGGCCTATGGGCTGGTCGTCGCGAGGTGTGCCGCGATCACGGGATAGACGTCTCGCGCGGCGTCCTTGCCGATGAGGGCGTCGAGGTGTGCGTACCCGGGCAGCACCACACGTTCGCATGGCCCCGGGCCGTTGGCCTGCGTCAGCCAGTGCAGGGTGTGCAGGCTGCCCTCCGGGCGGAAGATGTCGTTGCACTCGCCCTGCACCAGCAGCAGCGGCAGGTTCAGCCGTTCGGGATGGTCGAGGTAGGCGTGCGCGCCGCGGGCGCCGACGATCCGGCCGAGGTGCTCGAGTGCGCGCAGGCTTCCGACGTCGAACAGGTCGTCCAGCGTCTCGTGGGTCGCCTCGTTGAGTTGGGCGTGCCGGTGCGTCGAACCGTAGACCGCGTTGATCCAGGCGCAGATCGCCCGGTCGCAACGCTCGTTCGGTGGTGCGGGCACCGCACGCAACAACGTGTTGACCATGGTGGCCGTCGTGGACGGGCCGCGTGGTGGGCGCAGGTGGCGCCCGCCGACCGCCTGTGCGAGCCGGCCGATGCGCAGCGCCGCCTTCGCCACGTTGAGGGACGAGGCCACCGGGTGCAGCGTCGTCTGCATCGCGACCGCCGACCGCACGCCCCGCAGGCCCGCGGCCAGCGCCATCAGCAGCGTCAGCGAACCCACGCAATGTCCCAGCGCCTGGACGTCGCGCGCGCCCGTCACCCGCAGCACCTCGGCCACCGCGGTGGGCCAGTCGGTGCGGGCGATGTCGTCGACCGTGAACTCCGAGCGCGCTGACGGCAGGTCGATGCCGGCGCGGTAGTCGAAGAGCCAGACGTCCCAGCCCTGTCCGCACAGGTATTCGACGAGGTTGGTCTCGATCGTGTCCACCAGGAACGACGTCGCCGACATGCCGAAACCGGGTGCCAGCACGACGGGGCCGCGGTCGCCGCCGGGGTAGCGGGTCAGCCGCAGCCACGCGTCCGGGCCGAGGCGGTCGCCGGTCCGCCAGCCGCCGTCGCGGGCGCACCAGCGCGGTTCGGCGGGCGGGATTCGCAACGCCCGATGACGGACCGGCGTCGACCGTCGCGGTCGGATGGCGGGGAGCGGTGCCCGCACCGACGCCAGCTGCCTCGCCAGGCCCAGCGGTGAGATCGCGGCCTGCCCGGCGGCCACGACCTCGCCGGCCGGCTCGGTTCTGACCACGACGGACATCGTCGTGCTCTGGCGCCACAGCGTCAGGGGCGCGAGTGCGGTCTCCAAACGCCAGGCGGGCCTGGGTACGAGGATCTCCTTGGTGCCCGTCATGGTGAACCGGCGGCCGTCGTCGGCCAGCAGCGGCAGCACGTAGCGGGCCCGGAAGCCACCCGGCACCGTCGCGTCGACCGGGTGGAACCGCCCGCCGACGACCCGGAGCCGGCGCGGGGCCACCGCGGGCGCCACCACGGTGCCGGTCACCGCCCAGGACCGCCCCGTCAGGGGGAGGCCGGTGGCGAGATCGAGCAGGCACTCGACGGCGGTGCCGTCGTGGCGGCCCTGGTCGGCACCCGTGTCCGGGTCACCGTCGGTGTTGCGACCGAGGAAGCCGGTGAGCCGTTCGGTGAACCGCGGCCCCGCGGGGCTCGTCGCGGCGGGCGCGACCGGGCGAGGCGTCGGGAGCTCGCCGACGAGCAGTTCGGCCGCGCGTTCGGCGATCGCCGCGATGGTGAGCATCGGGTTGACGGCGAGTGGGCGGGGCACGATCGCGCCGTCCACGACGTAGAGCCCGTCGTGGGTCGCGCGCGCGGTGTCCGCGAACAGCCGCCCCCGGTCGTCGACGACGCCCTCGCGGCCGTTCTCGCCCATCGCGCAGCCACCCAGGGGGTGGACGGACAGCCTGGCCGTGGGGCCGGCGAGGACGTCGGTGACCAGTCGGGCGCCGGTGGCCGCGGCGACCCGCGCCAACCCGGACGCGTCGACCTCACCGACGCCACCGACGATGCGGACACCGACCGGTCCCGGCGTCCAGACCAGGCGACCCGCGTCGGGGTGGTCGCCGGTGAGCAGGAGGGTCAGCGTGCGGCCCGCCGGGTCGTGGTGTGCCCCGGTCAGGAGCTGCTTGAACGTGCGCAGCGACGGTGAACCGGCCCGCAGCGCCAGCGCCGCCGCAGTGACCGCGGCGAGGCCGGTCGGGACGATGCCGTCCTCAATCAACCATTCGCCAGGGCGGCGGATGGCGCCGACGATCGCCGGCCCGGGCGGCTCGGCACCGGGCGGTGGCCGGCTTCGGGCCCAGCCGGCGATGCGCTCCGATCCCGCGTACGCGAAGGCGAGCCCACCACCGTTGCCGGTGAACGCCTCACCGAGCCGGTCCGAGACCCACAGGCCGGCCGCTCGCGAACGGTGCAGGATCTCGGTCGAACCCAAGGCGCCCGCGGCCAGGACGACCACGTCGGCGGTGACGAACGACTCCGCGGTGGCGACGACCCAGCAGCCGTCCCCACGCGGCAGAACCGTGCGCACCTCCGCGCCGGTCACGATCCGCGCGCCGTGCGCGACGGCGAGCGGCAGGTAGTTGGTCGTCAACGCGCCCTTCGCCCCGTGGTTGCATCCGGTGACGCAGTTGCCGCACAGCCGGCACGCGGGTCGCTCCCCGCCGGGGTGGTTGACGTCGTCGCCGAAGCTGATCGTGAGCTTGACCGGCTCGACCGTGTCACCAAGAGCCGTGGCGGTCGTCCGGAGCGCCTCCATCTTGGACAGTCGTGGCCAGGCGTCCGGATAGGGCGTGGCCCCGAGCATCCGTTCGGCCAGGTCGAAGTAGGGGGTCAGCACCGCGCCGCGGATCGCCGCGGGCCACCGGCTGTCGGCGAGGACAGCCGCGGAGGGCCGCATCGCGACACCCGCGTTGATCAGTGAGGTGCCGCCCACCCCGCAACCCACGATCACGCTGGCCGACCGGCCGGACCGGAGGTCGAACAGGCCGGTACGCGGCCCGACCCGGCGGGTGTCGGTGCGAAGCTGCACCTGCGACGCGAGGCCGACGGCCGTCTCGGGGAAATCGCCCGGGCGCAGTTCGCGTCCCCGTTCGAGGACGCACACGCGGCGGCCCGCGATGGCGAGGCGAGCCGCGCAGATGGCACCGCCGTAGCCTGAGCCCACGACCACGACGTCGTAATGCTCGCCGATGTCCGCCGCGGAATGGCCCATCGGGCAACTATAGGCGAGCCTCGATGCGGTGGGTCGGGCGACCGGATCGCTAGGCGGCAGGGTCGGCGGAGGCCAGCAGGGCCAGCTCTGGTGCCAGCTCGGCCTCGGCGGTGACCCGGGAGCCGAAGGGCAGGCGGACGTCGTGGTGGTCGTCGCGGGTACGCGGGCGTTCGCGTGCACCGCGCCGGCGGCCGTGTGCGCCATCGACCGGAGCCGGACGGAACC
>NZ_JBFAIU010000427.1:0-5586 GCF_040654855.1 Asanoa sp. NPDC050611 | reverse complement strand
GTCGGTCTTGAGGAAGACGCCGACCTTGACCGCGTCGGTGTGGACCGGGCCCAGGTCCTGCACGTGCGTACCCCCGTCCGAGTGTCCGGTTGCGACCCTGGGTGACTGCTGGTGAGCTGAGAGGCATGTCGGTTGGTGCGGTGTCGCAGATCCACGTCAGCGTGAGCGAGCTCGAGCGGTCCGTCCGGTTCTATCGGGACGTGCTCGGTGTGCCGTTCCTGTTCGACGTGCCGGGGCAGTCGATGGCGTTCTTCCAGAGCGGCGACGTCCGCCTCTATCTCGGCGTGCCCGAGTCCGAGGCGTTCGCCAGCAAGGTGACGCTCTACTTCACCGTCGACGATCTCGACGCCGAGCGCGAGCGGCTCGCCAAGGAAGGGGTCACCTTCCTCGACGAGCCGCATGTCGTGCACCGGGACGCGAACGGCGAGCTGTGGATGACGTTCTTCCGCGATCCGGACGGCCACAACCTCGCGCTCACCCAGACCCGTTAGAAACCGGTCCGTCCGGCTCCGTATTGATAGAGCGGGTTGCCGGTCGGCGTGGGCTGCTGGCCCGCGTCGATCTGCGCCCGCAACGTGCTGCGCTGCGCGGCCGTCGCGCCGAGGTCGTAGGGCAGGTCCCACGCCTCCGTCGCGTCGGCCAGCACGTCGCTGCCGCCCGGGCGGAGCACGTCGGCCAGGCTGCGCGGCAGTTGCCACGGCAGCTTGCCCGTCGGCGCGTAGTCGCCGAACAGCAGGCTGGCCAGGGCCGGGCCCATCTCCTCGCCACCGCGGTAGGTGACGACGATCGCGTTCGCCTGGTCGTTCCACTCGGTGATCACGTACGGGCGGGGCATGACCAGCGCGACCACCACCGGGATCCCCCGGGCGCGGAAACCGCGGATCAGCGCGAGCTGGTCCGGCGGCAGGTACGGCTGCTCCTTCACCCACTGCGTCCCGTGCGTGTAGGAGCCCTCCCCGACCGCGACGATCGCCACCTTCGGGTTGGGCGCGTCACCGGACACCACGTTGACCCCGGCCTGGGCACCCCGCGCGCGGATGGCGTCCAGCATGGTCAGCGAGCCGTACTCCTGGTGGAAGTAGCTCGTCCAGATGCAGCAGGCCGACGTGTCGGTCGCCCGCGGTCCGGCCACCACGACCGTGTCGCCGGCGGCCAGGCGCAGCGGCAGCACCGCGCCGTCGTTCTTCAGCAGCGTCATCGCCTCGCGCGACGCCTGGTTGGCCAGCGCCGTGTAGGACGGCTGGTGCATCCGGTACGGGCCGTTGACCGGGTCGCCGTACGGGTTCTCGAAGAGCCCGAGCTGGAACTTGATCCGCAGCACCCGCCGGACGGCGTCGTCGATCCGCGCCGCGGGCACGCCGGCGATGAACGACGACATCGTGAACCCCGCGGCGCCCGGGTCGGCGCCGCCCATCACGTCGGAGCCGGCCCGCGCGGCGCCGATCCAGGAGCCCCACGGCAGCCAGTCGGTGGTGATCAACCCCTGGTAGCCGAGGTTCTGTCGCAGGTAGGCGAGGATCGGCGCGCTGTCGCCCGCACCCGGGCCGCCCGGGTCCAGGAACGACGAGCCGGCGTACCCGGGCATGATGTTGACCGCGCCGGCCTCCATCGCCGCCCGGAACGGGATCATGTGGTACTTGATCGTGACACCGTCGTACACGATCAGCGCCTCGCCGCCCGCGCCCTCGCCCGGCCAGTGCTTGACCGTCGCGAGCACCGACCGCGGGTTGAGCTCCGGGCCGCCCTGCAGGCCCGCGACCAGCGCCCGCACCTGGGCCGCCGCCACCGCGGCGTTCTCGCCGTTGCCCTCCTGGATGCGCGGGTAGAGCACCTTGGTGCCGACCTCGGCGAGCGGGCCGAGCACGCCGCGGGTGCCGACCTCCAGCTGTTCCCGGCGCTGCATGTCGCCGAGCTTGTACTGCAACGGGTAGTCGCGGCCCGCGGCCAGTGCGCTCTGCGTCGGGTACGTGGTCTGGTAGCCGTGGATCGTGTCGCCGGCCGAGATGAACGGGATGCCGAGCCGGGTGCCCGACGAGCCGAGCAGCGCGGCGTGCAGGTCGGCGGCGCCGGCCGGGCCGAAGTGCCAGCCCGAGCGCGGGAACGCCTGGGCGTTGTAGAACATCTGGTACGCCTTCTCCTCGGCCGTCATGCGGCCCAGGAGATCGTTGACCCGGGTCTCGATCGGCTGGCGCCAGTCCTCGTACGGCTGGATCGATCCGTTGCGGTCCAGGTCCCGCGCGCCGCCGACGATGGTGATCCCGTCGGCGACGGTCTCGAGCGTGGGCACGTAGACGCTGAACCGGCGGATGGTGCTGGTGGACCCGTTCGCGGTGACGTACCACTTGTAGGTCCACCGGTCGGCAAGATCCCAGCTCGGGGTGTACGACGTGCCGGTGACCTCCGCTACCCGCGTGTAGAGGTCGAGCAGGTTGCCGGACGCGGCGAAGTCGTAGTCGGTCCGGCTGACGTTGATCCAGACCTGGTACCGCGTCGCGCCGCCGACCGCGGCCCACGACAGCGCCGGGCGGCGGGTCGTGGTGACCATCGCGCCGTCGGCCGGTGCGTTGAGCGCGAACTGGCCGGTCGTCCCCGGTGGCCGGGTCGGCCCGGAGAGCAACGGCGGCGTGGAGGCGCTGTTGTCGACCGTGCCGAAGACCTGCAGCTCCCACAGCGAGTAGCCGTAGCCCGTGGCGCGGGCGGTCCCGTACAGCCGCAGGAACCGTCCGGTGCCGCTGACCGCGAGCCGCTCGACCCCGCCGCGGCCGGCGGCGGTGCTGTAGACGGTGGTCCAGGCGTTGCCGTCGTTCGACGTCTCCAGGCGGTACGCGGACGCGTACGCACTCTCCCAGTTGAGCACGACCTGGTTGATGCCGGCGGTGCCGCCGAAGTCGACGCTGATCCACTGTGGATCGCTGAACTGGCTGGACCAGCGGGTGGTGGTGCGGCCGTCGACGGCGGCCGCGGGCGCGTTGCCACCCTCGTACGACGAGGCGTTGACGCTCCGGAACGCGGAGATCGGCGTGCCGCCGGCCGGTGGCGGATCGGTCGGACCACCGCCGCCGATCGTGCCGAACACCCGGAACTCCCAGAGCGAGTAGCCGTAGCCGGTGGTCCGGGCGGTGCCGTACATGCGCACGTAGCGGCCGGAGCCGGCGACGGCCAGGGTCTGCGTGCCGCCGGTCGCGGTGGTGGTGGAGTAGACGGTCTGCCACGGACCGCCGGCGGCGGCCGCGACCTGGATCTGGAAGGCCGACGCGGCGGCCGTCTCCCAGACGAGCTCGACCTGGTCGATCGCCGCGGTGGCGCCGAGGTCGACCTGCAGCCACTGCGGGTCGGCGAACGCGCTCGACCAGCGGGTGCCGGCGTTGCCGTCGACGGCGGCCGAGGCGGGCGTGCCGGCGTTCTCGGTGGACGAGGCCGTGGCGGTCTTGCCCTGGGAGATGAGCGGGCCGGCGGCGGCGGCCGGGCTGGCCTGCAGGCCACCGGCGACGAGCAGCGTGAGGATCGCGCCGGCGACGAGCAGCCGGCGGCGGGGTGGGGCTGGCATGTGCACTCCAATACGGGGACGGACGATTTGGAGAGCGCTCTCCAACAGAGTCGCGACCCAGTGGCCGCCAGTCAAGGGGGCGAATATTCGTCGCGGTCTCTTGACAACCGCGCCGCGCGGGACGAACGTCTGCCCCTGAGAGCGCTCTCACGCCCCTGCTTCCGTCCCCGCAGGAGTCCAGATGCCCCATGTCCTGTCCCGCCGCCGCGCCGCGCTCGCCGTGGTCGCCGCGGCCATCCTCCTCACCGCGCTGTTCGTGGTGACCAGCCGGTCGCCCGCGGACGCCGCCCTCGTCCTGGTCTCCCAGGGCAAGCCGGCCACCGCCTCCACGACCGAGAACGCGGCCTCGCCGGCCTCGGCCGCCGTCGACGGCAACGCCGGCACCCGCTGGTCGAGCGCGTTCGCCGACCCGCAGTGGATCCAGGTCGACCTCGGCACGACCACCCAGGTCGCCCAGGTGACGCTGCAGTGGGAGGCCGCCTACGCGCGCGCGTTCCAGATCCAGGTCGCGGCCGCCGCGTCCGGGCCGTGGACCACCATCTACTCGACCACCACCGGGACGGGCGGCACGCAGGCGCTGACCGTGTCCGGCTCGGGCCGCTACGTGCGGATGAACGGCACCGCGCGCGGCACGGCCTACGGGTACTCGCTCTGGGAGTTCCAGGTCTACGGCCTGATCGACACCGGCACCGGCTGCTCCGGCAACGCGGCGCTGAACCGGCCCGCGGCGGCCTCGACCGTCGAGAACGCCACGATGCCGGCCTCGGCCGCGTTCGACGGCAACGCGGCGACCCGGTGGTCCAGCGCGTTCACCGACCCGCAGTGGATCCGGGTCGACCTGGGCAGCACGCAGACGCTCTGCCAGGTGGTCCTGCAGTGGGAGCCGGCGTACGCGCGGGCGTTCCAGATCCAGGTCTCCGCCGGGCCGGACGGTCCATGGCAGACGGTGTACTCGACCACGACCGGCACCGGCGGGACGCAGACATTGTCCGTCTCCGGGTCCGGCCGCTACGTGCGGATGAACGGCACCGCGCGGGCCACCGCGTACGGGTACTCGTTGTGGGAGTTCGTGGTCCGCACCACGGGCGGTGGGCCGACCCCGCCGCCGACGTCGAACCCGCCGGGTGGCGGTGGGTTCTGGGGCGACACGTCGTCGATCCCGGCCGCGCAGAACGTGGTGATGGTCAAGATCCTCAACCGGACCAACGGCCGCTACCCGGACAGCCAGGTCTACTGGAGCTACAACGGGCAGGTGCACTCGATCGCCGAGCAGCCGTACTTCGACATGCCGGCGAACACGGCCGGGCGGATGTACTTCCACCTCGGCTCGCCGACCAGCGAGTACAACGACTTCATCGAGTTCACGGTGGGGCCGAACGTCTTCAACGGCAACACGACCCGGGTCGACGCGTTCGCGCTGAAGCTCGCGATGCGGCTGCACTCCCGCGACGGCTACGACGCGGCGGTCGGCGAGACGGAGGCGACGTTCGCCGAGACACGCGAGCAGACGTTCCAGCGGTTCTCGGACGCGGTGCCGGCGGAGTTCAAGCACCTGGCGACGATCCAGGCGCCGTACCGGATCCCGTCACCGGGCAACTCTCCCCAGTTCCGGTCCGGTGGGGCCTACCAGAACTACCTGACGGCGTACGCGTCGCAGAACGGCCTGCCGGCGTCCACCTCGGACATCTTCGGCTGCGCGGGCCCGCTGGCCAACAACGCGGCGGGCTGCGCGGCACTGAACCGGCACGTGGCGCACCTGCCGCAGGCGCAGTGGTCCAACCCGGCCAACTTCTACCAGGCCGCGCCGGCCAACTACTACGCGAAGTTCTGGCACGACCGAGCGATCAACAACCTGTCGTACGGCTTCCCGTACGACGACTACGCCGAACAGTCCTCGTTCATCTCACACGGCAGCCCACAGTGGCTGCTGGTGGCCGTGGGCTGGTAACCACTGCGCCGCCCCTTTGCTCTGCATCCATATACGCATCAGCTCGCGACGGGCTGTTGCGTATATGGATGCAGAGCAAAGGGGGCAGGGC
>NZ_JBFAIU010000426.1:0-5595 GCF_040654855.1 Asanoa sp. NPDC050611 | reverse complement strand
ACGAGAGCGGCGAGCCGGGCGACGGTCTGGTCCACCCGGACCCGAGCGCGGCCGGCCCGGCGGGCAGGTTCAGGTCGCCGAGCAGCAGCCGCGGTGCGGGCAGGGTGCGCAGCTCGCGGACGACCTGGCGCAGCTGCCACAGGTTCCAGCCGGGCACGAACGACAGGTGGGTGGCGCCCACGGTCACGTCACCCCACGGCGTGGCCAGCACCGCGCAGACGAGCACGCGCGGCTCGTCGCGCAGCAGCATGGGCCGGCCGCGCCCGCCGCCGGCACCGACCGCGTAGATCGGCCCGGGCACGGGCGACGCGGAGAGCCGCACGGTCCGCCACGACCGCACCGGGTAGCGGCTGACCAGGCCGATGCCGTAGTTCGGCTCGTCGGCGCCGTCGTCGTCGAAGTCGAGGGGCCGGTAGGTCTCCCCCGGCGTGCCGACCACCGCGGCCACGAACCGGTGCGCGACCGCGTTGCCCGCGGATGCCGCGACCGCGGTCAGGTCGACGGAGCCGGAGCGTGGCTGCAGCCGGTCGACCTCCTGGATGGCGAGCACGTCGGCGTCGATCGTCGCCACCGCCTGCCCGAACCGCTGCTGGTCGACGACGCCGTCGTCGATGGACCGGCCGTGTAGCACGTTGAAGGTCGCCAACCGCACCTATGCACCCTACGGGTTGATGTGACAGGGTGGCCGCGTGATCTTCAAGGTCCTGGTCTGTGCCGCGCTGGTCTTCATCCTGATCGGGATGGCCGGCATCTACCTCCGGCGGTCCCGCGACCGCTGACGTCCGGGGTGGACGACAGTAGGTAAGGCTGCCCTTAGTAGGCTGGTGGCTGTGAGTGGCACGACGGCGGAGCCCCTCGGCGGGCCGGACCCGTCGACCACCGCGCGATGGCTGCAACGCCACCGCCCCGACCTGCACCCCGCGTACCTGCGGGAGCTGCCCGCGGCCCGGGCCGCGATCCTGCACCGGCTGACGACCGCCTTCACCCGGGAGCAGATCACCGCACCGGCCGGGCACACCGACCCGGCCGCGCTGCTGCGCGCGATGGGCCACGACCCGTTCGCCGTCGAGGTCGACAACAGCGTCGCCAACCTCGCCCTCGCGCGGGCCACCCAGCCGCGACCCGACGGCGGCCCACCGGCGATCACCCGGCCCACCCCGCCGCACTGGGAGCAGCTCGTCGTCGACGGGCACCCGCTGCACCCCGGCTGCCGCACCCGCTCCGGGATGACGACACAGGACGTCCTCGCGTACGCGCCGGAGCACCGCACCGTCGTCGACCTCGTCCAGGTCGAGGTGCCCGCGGACCGCTGGCACACCACCGGCGCCGGCCTGCCGCCGCTGCTGCACCTGCACCCGTGGCAGGCGGCCCGGCACCCCGGTCTGCGCGTCGTCGGCACCCGCCGGGCCCGGCCGCTGATGTCGCTGCGTACCCTCGCACCCCTCGACGACCCGTCCACGCACCTCAAGACCGCCATCGACGCGCAACTGACCAGCGCCGTGCGCACCGTCTCCCCCGCCGCCGTCGAAAACGGACCGACCCTGACCGGATTTCTCGCGGGCCTGACCGACGACATGGTGGTCCTGCGGGAGTACGCCGCCGGCGCCGTCCGCACCGACGGGCGACCCGACCGGCGCCTCGCCGTCGTCCACCGCCAGGCCCCACCGCCCGAGGCGATCCCGGTCGCGGCGCTGTCCGCACCGTCACCCGCCGACGGGGCGCCGATCGCGACCGAAGCGGTCCGGCTCGCCTACGGCGGCGACCCGCGCCCGTTCCTGGCCGACCTGACCCGCCTGCTCGTCACCGGACCGCTCGCCCTGCTCGAGCGCGGCATCGGCCTCGAGGCACACGGCCAGAACACCCTCGTCAGCCTCGACCGGGGCCGCCCGGCCACCCTCTACTACCGCGACGTCGGCGGCATCCGCATCGACCCGGCCCGCCTGCCCGACCCGCCGCCCCTGCACGGCGACATCGCCGCCGTCGACCCGAGCGAACCGGAGACCACCCTGCTCGCCGCCCTCACCGTCGTCCTCGGCCAGCTCGTCGGCACCCTGGCCGCCGCCACCGGCACGCCTCCGCCGGAGCTGTGGGGCGCGGCGGCCCGCACCGCCGGCGACCCGCTCACCCGACGCGACACGCTGCCGGTCAAGGCCACCACCAGCATGCGGCTGGCCGCGGACCCGCTCGAACCCCGCTGGGCGTACGTGCCGAACCCGCTGGCGGAGCACCGATGACCGCCGCCGACCTCGACACCGCCGCGCGCGAGACGACGGCCCGGTTGGCCGCCGTCGCACCGGAACTGGTGGCGCCGTTCCGGGCGGAACTGCCGGGCGCCGCCGCCACCGTCGGCCGGCGCCTCGCCGGCGCCCTGTACCGGGAGAACATCGGCGACGCCCGCGAACGCTACGCCGGCGTCGGCCGCCGCCACGCCTTCGACCGCCTCGAAGTGGACAAGACGGACGACCCGCCGGCCGACCTCCTGCCGCCCGGCCTGCCCGGCGGCGCCGGCCTCGCCGTGGTGCTCACCGACGCCGCCGTCAACCTCGCCCTCGCCCGGGCCCGCCCACAGCCCGCCGGCGCCGGCGACGACCCCGACGGGCGCGCCCTCGACCACGAACGCGTCGCGGTCGACGGCCACAACCTGCACCCCTGCGGCCGGACCCGGCTCGGCTGGGACACCGCCGACACGCTCCGCCATGACGTCGAGGCCGGCACGACCACGGTCGCGTTCGTCGCCGTACACCCGGACCTGTTCGTCGGCGACCACCTCGACCTCGCCGACCTCTACGCACAGGCACCACCCGGCCGGCACGTCATACCCGTGCACCAGTGGCAGCGCGACACCGTCCTGCGCCACCGCTACGCCGACCTCTACCGCGACGGGCGCATCCGCGACCTCGACGGCACGATCGCCGCCGCACCCACCGCCGCCGTGCGCACCCTGCTGCTCCCGCCCGCCCGCGACGGCCGCCGCCGCTACCTCAAGCTCTCCCTCGACATCCAGGTCACCTCGACCCGCCGCAGCATCTCCACCGCCAGCACCCGCAACGGCCCCGCCATCTCCGCGCTCCTGCACCGCCTCCTCGCAGACGAGCCCCGCGTCGTCCTGCTCGCCGAGACCGCCGGCACCGCCCTGTCCGCCGGCCGGGGACGCGACGGGTCCGCGATCCTCCGCGACGGCGTCGACCGCCACCTCGCCGCCGGCGAGACCGCGATACCCGGCGGCGGCCTGACCGCCGGCGACACCCTGGACCGGCTCGTCCCACCCGGACCGGGGAACGCTCTCCACTTCGTCGGCAGGTACGCCCGCCTGCTGCTCCCCCCGGTCATCAGCCTCGCCGCCCGGCACGGCATCGCCCTCGAAGCACACCTGCAGAACTGCCTGCCCACCTTCGTCGACGGCCGACCCCACCGGATCGTGTTCCGCGACTTCGCCGGCCTGCGCCTCTACCTGCCCCGCCTCGCCGACGCCGACCGGCCGCCGCTGTGGCCCGGCTCCGTCGTCGCCACCGACGACGTCGACGTCATGCGCGCCAAGCTCGGCTACACCGCCCTCCAGGCCCACCTCGGCGAGCTCGTCGTCCGCCTCACCCGCTCGCACGACCTCGACGAGGACCGCGCCTGGCGGGCCATCCGCGAGGCCCTCGACGAGGCGTACGAGCCGCTGCTGTCCGACCCCACGTCGACGAAAGCGGCCCGCGCGGACCACGCCGCCCTCACCGCCCCGACCGTCCCGCACAAGGCGCTCGTGCGGATGCGGCTGGCCGGCGACGGGGACCGCTACGTACCCGTGCAGAATCCGCTGCATGATCCCTGAACCGGTCGCCGCCGCCCTCCGCCGCGCCCGCCGCCCGGTCTGCGCCTACGTCTACGACCCCACCGTCGCCGTCGCGCGCATCGCCGCGCTGCGCGAAGCCCTCCCGCCCGGCACCCGCGTCCTCTACGCCGTCAAGGCCAACGGCAACCCCGACCTGCTGCACGCCGTCGCCGCACACGCCGACGGCCTCGAGGTCGCCTCCGGCGGCGAGCTCGACCTGGCCCTGGCCGCCGGAGCACGCACCATCGCGTTCGCCGGCCCCGCCAAGACCGACGGCGAGCTGTCCGCCGCCATCGCCGCCCACGCCACGATCCACGTCGAGAGCGCGCACGAGCTGCGCCGCCTCACCCACCTCGCCGCCGGCCGGCCGGCCACCGCAGCCCTGCGGGTCAACCGCGCCGCCGACACACCCAGCGGCAGCCACCGCATGACCGGCACACCCACCCCGTTCGGGATCGCGGAGGAGGACCTCGACACCCTGCCCCGCGACACCGTCCCGATCACCGGCTTCCACCTGCACGCCGTCTCCAACAACCTCGACGCCGCCGCACACGCCGCCTTCGTCGACGACGCCGTCACCTGGTCCCTCGCCACCGCCCGCCGCCTCGGCATCGACCTGACCTACGTCAACGCCGGCGGCGGCTTCGGCATCGACTACACCGGCGACACCACCTTCGACCTCCAGCGGCTCCGGATCCGCACACCGCCGCCCGGCGTCACCCTCACCGTCGAACCCGGACGGTGGATCGCCGCCGACACCGGCTGGTACGCCGCCGAGGTCATCGACCTCAAACGCAACCACGGCCGCTGGTTCGCCGTCCTCCGCGGCGGCACCCACCACTTCCGGCTACCCGCCGCCTGGGGCTACAGCCACCCCTTCACCGTCCTGCCCGTCGACGACTGGCCACACCCGTTCCCCCGTCCGGAGGTATCGGACGTCGCCGTCGACGCCACCGGCGAACTGTGCACACCCCGCGACGTCCTCACCCGCGGCCAGCACGTCGCACGGCTGCGCGTCGGCGACGTGCTCGTCTTCGCCCGCACCGGCGCCTACGGGTGGGACATCTCCCACCACGACTTCCTGCGCCACCCGTACCCGGAGGTGAAGGTCCTCGGGTCCGTCGGCTAGCGTCGGCCCGTGACGACGCCCACCATCCTGCGCGGCGGCCGCCGCGTCCACACCGGACGCCGCCTCGGCCAGGTGATCGGCCGCAAGCCCACCGGCATCACCGCCGGCCAGTGGAACACGGCCAACACCGTCGTCCTCGACTACCTGGTCACCGACGCCGACACCGACCACACCGAGTTCGCGGTCCTGTTCACCGACGCCGCCGCCAACGGCCGCGTCGAACGGATGACCACCGCCGTCTGCGACGCCGTCGGCCTGCCGCTGCTGCGGATCACCTCCGGCACCCTCACCGCCGCCGACCACGGCACCCAGATCCTCAACTACATCCTCGACGCCCGCGCGTTCGGCGGCGACTACCGCGACATCGTCGGCCGGCTCCCCGACGGGCGCACCGGCTACGTCAACGACCTCTCCTCCGTCGCCCGCGCCACCGCCGTCGACGCGTACGCCGGCCGCCAGCTCTTCGACCCGATCATCCGCGGCATCCGCGTCCGCTGGACCGGCGGCCCCGCCGAAGGATGGGCGTGGCTCCAGCTACGCGAAGGCGGCTACGTCTTCGAACGCGTCCTGCTCGCCGAGCACCGCACCACCTGCGGCGTGCCGGCCGACCGGCTCGCCGAGGACCTCGCCGGCGCCGCCATCGGGCAGC
>NZ_JBFAIU010000425.1:0-5610 GCF_040654855.1 Asanoa sp. NPDC050611 | reverse complement strand
GCACCGAGCGGGCGAGCACGTCGCCGGCCTCGTCATGGCGACCGACGATCGTGCTCGACACCGCGGGACCGGTGCCGGCCCGGCCGAGCAGGCCGGGGCGCCGTCGTGTCACCATGGCCCGGTGACCACATCGCGCCGACGAGCCTGGATGGTCGGTGGGCTGGTCGCCTGGGCCCTGGTGCTCGGCCTGCTCGCCGTGCGGTCGCACCGCACCGACCCGCCGACCGTTCGCGAGCAGCGCGACCTGGCCGCCGCGGTGGCCGTGGTCAACGAGGCGATGGGCCGGACGGTCGGTCTGGCTGGGCAGTACACCGTGCCGGTGATCATGCCGATCGCGATCGAGAAGGGCTGCCGGATCACGCCGTTTCGCGACGGCGCGACCGCGACCGGCATCGTGCGGGTATTCACCGAGGACGGCGGGAGCAGGAGCTTCCTGGAGCGGTTCGCCTACTCGCTTCCGCGCTCGTACCAGGCCGTGCTCAGTGCCGACGGCAACTCGGTGCGGGCCGACGCGGGCGAGTTCGTCGCCGTCCGGGCGAAGCTGATCGTGCCGGGCGAGGTGCAGGTCACCGCGACGAGTGGCTGCCGGCCCGACGCGGACGAGGTCGACAACGTGCTGCCCGACAGTCCCCGGAGCGAGGAGCCGGCCGCCGTGCTGCGCCAGCTCGGCGCGAGTCAGATCGAGCAAGGGTCCATCGCGTTCGCGCAGTGCCCGTTCGGCAACCCGGCGACCACCGCCGGGGCGCTGGGACATGGCGTGGCCGAGCCGCTGGCCGCCGCTCGCAAGATCGGCGGCAGCGGGGAGATCCTCGACGGCAAGCAGGCCTACGTCTACCGGCGGGGCGAGACTGAAGGGGTCGTCGTGCTGCCGAGGGCCGACGGCGAGGCCCAGGTCTACGTGTCACAACTCTGTTGACGGGTTCCGTACAGTGTACGGGTGCTGACCGACTACATCGAGATCACCGGAGCCCGCGAAAACAACCTCAAGGACGTCACCGTCCGGATCCCGAAGCGCCAGATCACCGTGTTCACCGGTGTGTCTGGCTCCGGCAAGTCGTCACTGGTCTTCGACACGATCGCCGCGGAGGCGCAGCGGCAGCTCAACGAGACGTTCACCGCGTTCGCCCGCAACTTCCTGCCCAGCTACGGCCAGCCCGACGTCGACTCCATCGAGAACCTGTCCGCCGCGATCGTCGTCGACCAGAAGCGCCTGGGCGGCAGCTCCCGCTCGACGGTCGGCACGATCACCGACATCAACCCCCTGATCCGGCTGCTCTTCTCGCGCGTGGGCCAGCCCTACGTGGGCTATTCCAACGCGTTCTCGTTCAACGACCCGCAGGGCATGTGCCCGGAGTGTGACGGGCTCGGCCACGTCACCACCATCGACCTCGACAAGCTCGTCGACCGGTCGAAGTCGCTCAACGAGGGCGCGGTGCTGCACCCCGACTTCGCGGTCGGCGGCTGGTACCTGAGCACCTACCTGATGTCCGGCTGGTTCGACGCCGACAAGCCGCTGCGCGACTACACCTCCGAGGAGTGGGAGGTGTTCCTGCACGGCACGGGCAAGGTCCCGGTCGAATGGCAGGGCGGGAAGATCAACACGACGTACGAGGGCCTGGTCGACAAGTTCACCCGGCTCTACGTCAAGAAGGACCTCGGCGCGATGTCCGAGCGCAACAAGGCGTCCCTCCTCCGCTTCGTCACCACCGGCACGTGCCCGCTCTGCAAGGGCGGCCGGCTGTCCCCGGCGGCGCTGGCCGCGTCGGTCGAGGGCTACCACATCACCGACCTGCTCGCGATGGAGGCGACCGAGCTGCTCGCCACCCTCGGCGAGCTGGCCGGGACGGTGGACAGGGCCGGCGGGCCGATCGTCGCGAGCCTGATCGACCGGGTCCGGAACCTGGTCACGATCGGGCTCGGCTACATCCGCCTCGACCGGGAGACGACCAGCCTGTCCGGCGGCGAGTCCCAGCGGATCAAGATGGTCCGGCACCTGAGCAGCAGCCTGATCGACATGATGTACGTCTTCGACGAGCCGAGCATCGGCCTGCACGCCCACGACGTGCAGCGGCTCAACGAGCTGCTGGTCAAGCTGCGCGACAAGGGCAACACGGTGCTGGTCGTCGAGCACGACCGGGACGTCATCGCGGTCGCGGACCACGTCGTCGACCTGGGCCCGAAGGCCGGCGCGCACGGCGGCCAGGTGGTGTTCACCGGCAGCTTCGCCGAGCTGGCCGAGGCGCCGACGCTGACCGGCCGGTTCATGAAGCACGCTCTGCCGCTCAAGCAGGAGGCCCGCGTCCACACCGGGGCGCTGACCATCCACGGCGCGACCCGCAACAACCTCAGGAACGTCACCGTCGACATCCCGACCGGCGTGCTGACCGTCGTGACGGGCGTGGCCGGGTCCGGCAAGAGCACGCTGATCAACGAGGTGTTCCTGGGCCAGCACCCGGAGGCGGTCGCGATCGACCAGTCGGCGGTCGGTGCCTCGATCCGGTCGAACCCGGCCACGTACACCGGCCTGATGGACGACATCCGGCGGTTGTTCGCAAAGGCCAACGGGGTCAACGCGGGGCTCTTCAGCTTCAACTCCAAGGGCGCCTGCACCAACTGCCAGGGCCTCGGGGTGATCTACACGGACCTCGGGTTCATGGAGGGCTTCAAGTCGCCGTGCGAGATCTGCCACGGGCGGCGGTTCTCCGAGGAGGTGCTCGGCTACCACCTGCGCGGGAAGTCGATCGCCGACGTGCTGGAGCTGACCGCGGCCGAGGCGGCCGAGTTCTTCACCGAGAAGAAGCTGCGCACGGTGCTGTCCGCGGTCACCGCGGTCGGCCTCGACTACCTGCGGCTCGGCCAGCCGCTGAGCACCCTCTCTGGCGGCGAGTGCCAGCGCATCAAGCTCGCCACGGAGCTGCACAAGACCGGCACGGTGTACGTGATGGACGAGCCGACCACGGGCCTGCACATGTCCGACATCCAGCACCTGCTGGAGATCGTGGACCGGCTGGTCAACCAGGGCAACTCGGTGGTCGTGATCGAGCACAACCTGGACGTCATCAAGAACGCCGACTGGATCATCGACCTGGGCCCGGAAGGCGGCACCAAGGGCGGCGAGGTGCTGTTCACCGGGCCGCCGGCCGAGTTGCTGAAGGCCGACACGCACACCGCCGAGGCCGTGCGGCGCGACCTGGCGACGTTCAGCCGTACCTGAACGTCGGCGTGCCCGTGAGATCCAGCGTCGGTGTCACGGCGGCGGCCGGCTCCCGGTCGGCCGCCGCCGCGAACACCGCCGGGATGTCCGCGCACTCGGCGACCTGCTTCAGCGTCATGATCGTGGGCGGCAGCATCGCGACCTCGCCGCGCTCGGCCCGGGCGACCGCGTCGGCGGGCCGGATCCACATCGTGTGGTCGGCCTCGCCGGAGACGTCCCGGGTGACCTGCCCGCCGGGCAGCGCGGCGACGAAGAAGTAGGTGTCGAACCGGCGCGGCTCGAACTCCGGCGTGATCCACCGGCTCCACGGCGCCAGCAGGTCGGCCCGCAGGGTCAGCGCGCGCTGCTTGAGCAGGTCGGCGAAGCCCAGGTCGCGGGCGACCAGGGCGCGCCGGGCGGCCTCCCAGTCGTCGCCGCTGACGTCGCCGACGACGGTGCTCGCGGTCGGGCCGGCCAGCAGCACGCCGGACTCCTCGAACACCTCGCGGGCGGCCGCGCAGATGATCGCCTGGGCGCGCTGCGGGTCGGTGGCCAGGCGATCGGCCAGGCCGGCGGCGTCGATGCCGAGGTCGGCCTGTGAGTCGCTGGGGTCGACACCGCCGCCCGGGAACGCGTAGCGCCCGCCGAACGCCATCGCGGCGACCCGGCGGATGACGTACACCTCGAAGCCGGTGTCGTCCGTCGGTCGCAGCAGCAGCACGGTGGCGGCCAGCCGGGGCGTGACGGGCGTGCGGCCCTCGGCCGCGAACCGTCGCGCATGGTCGACGATCTCGGGTGGTGCTGCGAACTCCTCGACCACCGGCTGAGCTTAGCCGCAGGCCGCTGGGCTAGCGTGCCTGCCATGACGAGATGGGGAATCCTCGCGACCGGCGGGATCGCCGCCAAGTTCGCCGCCGACCTGCGGCACGCGCCCGGCGCCGAACTGGTCGCGGTGGGCTCGCGCTCCGTCGAGGCGGCCAAGGCCTTCGCGGAGCGCTTCGACGTGCCGCGGGCACACGGCTCGTGGGAGGCGCTCGCGGCCGACCCCGAGGTCGACGTGATCTACGTGGCGACGCCCCACTCGGCCCACGCGGCCGCGGCGCTGACCTGCATCCGGGCCGGCAAGCCGGTGCTCTGCGAGAAGCCGGTCACGCTCGACCGGGCCAGCGCCGCGGAGCTGGTCGACGCCGCCCGCGCCGCCGGCGTCTTCTTCATGGAAGCGATGTGGACCCGGGCCAACCCGACCGTCCGCGCGGTCCTGGACCTGATCGCCGACGGCGCCATCGGCACCGTGACGACGGTGGCCGCGGACTTCGGCATCTACGGCCCGTTCCCGTCGTCCCACCGCCTGCGCGCCCGCGAGCTGGGCGGCGGCGCGCTGCTGGACCTGGGGGTCTACCCGGTGACGATGGCGCACCTGGTGCTCGGCGCCCCGGACCACGTCCGCTCGTGGGCGAAGATCGGCCCCGAGGGCACCGACGAGAACACGGGCATCGTGTTCGGCTACGACTCGGGCGCGGTGGCGACGCTGACCTGCGGCCTGATCGGCACGACCCCGACACGGGCCACGATCACCGGCACGGCCGGCCGGATCGAGCTGCCGACGTTCTTCATGGCCGACCGCTACGTCCTGCACCGGCCGGGCACGGACCCGGTCGAGGTGGCCGACCCGCACCCGGGCGCGGGCTACCAGTTCGAGGCGCTCGAGGTGCAGCGCTGCCTCGCCGCGGGCCTCCTGGAGAGCCCGCTCGTGCCGCACGCCACGACCCTCGAGGTGATGGGCCTGCTCGACGAGGTCCGCGCCCAGATCGGCGTGACCTACTAACCGCCTCCGCAAGATCGAATTCACCCCCTCCGCTCCGGGGGTCTTCTGCTCGCTTTGCTCTGCTTCCATATATGCACCGCAGGTCAGCACGGGTGGTGCGGATATGGAAGCAGAGCAAAGCCGCGGAAGCGGCCTTGGCAGGGGCGGGTTCTGCGCCTACTCGGGCGAAAGCCGCCCGGCCGCCTGCGCTCCCGGCGAAGATGGAACAAAGCTCGCTTTCCAGGGGGACGGTCATGCAGTCGCTGGTCGGGTCGTTGACCGAGGTCGAGCAGGCTCTCGTGCGGGAGACGGCGGGTAACGAGCTCGCCGCGCTGGACGAGGACGAGCTCGTCGAGCTCCACACGCGGGTGCGGCGGAACCGGGACAAGTACGTCAAGCTCTACCGACGCCGGTCGGCGGAGCGGGTGCAGGACACGGGCGCCCGGGGCAAGGCGTACCCGAGAGGCAGCCGCGACCGGGACAAGGCCGAGGTGTTCGAGGAGGCCCTGGCCCGGGTCAGCCGCCGCCTGGCCGCTGCCGCCCGGGCAGCCGGCGCAGCTGTTCTCGTCGTACGACGACCAGACCGTCGACACGCACTTCAAGTGGATGCAGC
>NZ_JBFAIU010000424.1:0-5626 GCF_040654855.1 Asanoa sp. NPDC050611 | reverse complement strand
ACGCGCACAAGGCGCTCGGTGTCGCGCACATCGCCAACGGCGACCTCGACCTGGCCGCCGGCTCTGTGATGCTCAGGCCTTGCCGTGGTGCGCCAGCGGCAGGTGCAGCTCCGCGGGCTCCGGCGGCACGTCGGTGACGCCGGTCGCGACGGCCTGCTCGTGGCGCTTGTGTGCCGAGGGCAGGGCGAGCACGGCGACGACGGCGAGCACCGCGACGCCCGCGCAGGCCCAGAAGCCGGTGGTGAACGCGGCGTCGGTGGGCAGGCCCTGCGGCGTGGCCTTCGACGTGAGGATCATCGAGACGACCGCGGTGCCGATGCTGCTGCCGATGGTCCGGGCGATGGTGTTGACGCTGGTCGCCTCGCCGGTCTGCGTGGCCGGGACGGCCTCGATGATGGCGTTGGACATGGCCGCGAAGGACAGGCCGATGCCGGCGCCGGTGAGGATCCCCGAGGCCAGGATCTGCCAGGTCGCGCCGTGGCTGACGGCCGGCAGCAGGAACGCGGCGACGACCGCGACGGCGCCGAGGAACATCGGCAGCTTCGGGCCGTACCTGCGGTTCAGCATGCCGGCCAGCGGGCCGAAGACCACCATGGTGACGACCGTCGGCAGGAGGAACAGGCCGGACTGCGAGACGGACTTGCCGAAGCCGTAGCCGGTGGCCGCGGGCAGCTGCAGCAGCGTCGGCACGAGCACGAACGTGCCGAACATCGCGAAGCCCAGGACGAGGGCGACGAGGTCGGTGGGCCACACGCCGCGGCGCCGCATCAGGCGCATGTCGATCAGCGGTTCCTTGACGCGGAGCTCGACCACCACGAAGACGACCAGCGTGACGACGCCGAGGGCGAGCAGGGTGACGGTCTTCGTGTCGCCCCAGCCCCAGCCCTGGCCCTTGCTGATGGCCAGCAGCAGGGCCACCAACGACACCGACAGGATGCCCGCGCCGAGCACGTCGAGACGCCCCGGCGTGCGTACCGGCGACTCCTTCATCCCGAAGACGGCGCCCAGCAGCGCGACGACGACCAGCACCAGCGGCAGCCAGAACAGCCAGTGCCAGGAGAGGTGCTCGACGATCGGGCCGGCCGCCACGATGCCGACGCCGGCGCCGATTCCGAAGATCGCCGACAGCAGGCCGACGGTGACGCTGACCTTCTCGCGCGGCAGCTCGTCGCGGACCACACCGATCGACAGCGGCAGGATCGCGCCGGCGGCACCCTGGAGCGCCCGGCCGACGATCAGCACGGCCAGGCTCGGCGCCAGGGCCGAGATGAGGGTGCCGGCGCCCAGGGCGACCAGGACACCGATGAGGACCTTCCGCTTGCCGATCATGTCGCCGAGGCGGCCGAGGATCGGCGTCAGCACCGAGGCGGAGAGCAGGTACGCGGTGATCACCCAGCTGGTGTCCGCGGTCGAGGCGCCGAGGTCCCGGCCGATGGTCGACAACGCGGGCGCGACCAGCGACTGCAACACGGCGAAGGCCAGGCCGCCCAGTGACAGGTACAGGACCAGCAGGCCGCCGTGGCGGGCCTGGCGGTCGGCGCCGGTCGCTCCGGGTTCTTCCATCGTCAGAGTCATGACGTCCCTCGACTAGATGTAAACGTGCGCTTACTTAGTATGGATCTCCCTCGGCGCAAGTCAACAGACGTTTACGTCACAGCGACGTGGCCGCTCCGCGGCTGGTCCGGGCCGCGGGCCAGCCGCAGGTAGGCGACCAGGCCGGCGGGCAGGACCAGCCAGAAGGACACGAGGCGGTAGAGCAGCACGACGGCGGCCGCGGCGGGCTGCGCGGCGCCCGCGGTGACGAGGCCGGCGAGCAGGCTCGCCTCGATCACGCCGATGCCGCCCGGTGTCAGCGGGATCTGGCGGACCACCTGCACGGCCAGATAGACGGTGGCGAGCTGGAACACGGTCAGCGGCAGTCGACAGGCATGCGCGGCGGCGACGAGGCAACCGAGGTCGAACAGCCAGTTGAGGGCGGCGTACCCGATCGCGAGGGCCAGATACCGGACCCGGACGGCCCGCGCGTCGTCGGCGACGTCGCGCAACCGGCGCCAGATCGACGTGCGTGGTGACACGGCCGTCGGGCGCGGCGGCGCCGGGCCGCGGTGGCGGAGCACCACGAGGGCGCCGAGCAGGGCGGCCAGCACGGCGGCCGGCGGCACCATGTGCCAGACGGCCGAGTCCGCCCACGCGGGCGTCCTGATCGTGCCGGCGTAGAGCAGCACCAGCCCCACGACGGACGCGGCGCCGGAGAGCAACATGGCGGTGGCCGCGACGGCGGTGCTGGCGCCGTGCCGGCGGTACTGCCGCAGGGCGAACGCCGCGGACATCGCCGCCCCCGCCGGCAGGACCATGCTGATGGCGGACCGGCTGTAGGTGATGGCCAGCGCGTCGCGCCGGGAGATGTTGACGTCGAGCGCGGTCAGCAGCGCGCGCTGCTGGCGGGCGAAGCACGCCTGGGAGCAGAACTGGACCAGCACGGCGCCGGCCAGCCAGCCGACATTGGCGCCCGCCAGGTCCGCGACGACGTCGGCCGGATCCGGTACGCGTCCCCGCAACGACAGCGCCACCGCCACGAGTGCGACGGCGACGGCCAGGGTCCGCAGGCCGTAGCGCCGCACCGGCGGCCAGAGCAGCGCGCGCAGTTCGCGGGCCCGGACGACGACGACGGCGACCGCCGCCAGCAGCGCGACCGCGACCAGCGCATCGAGCCAGTAGTGGTTGCCCGTGACGACCACCACGGCCAGCGTGGTCACGGGGTGGGCGAGCCAGAGCCACCGCAGCCGGCCGCGGGTGGCCACGGCGAGGGCGACCGCGATGGCGAGGGCCCAGCCGACGTGCAGCGACGGCATGGCGGCGTACTGGTTGCTGAGCGTGTCGGTGTCCGGCGGGCCGTACACCGTGGGCCCGTACACCGTGCCGGTGTCGACGAGCCCGGTGCTCGCGGCGAGCCGGGGCGGTGCGAGCGGAAGCCAGACGTGCAGGAGGAGCGCGGTCGCGGTGAGGCCGGCCAGGATGCGGCGGGTACGCAGGTACAGCGCCGGGCGCCGCAGGTACAGCCAGATCAGCGCGGCGGCGGTGGCGGGGAAGTGCACATACGCGTAGTAGCTGTTGGCCGCGAGCACGAGCCAGTGGTGGCCGGCGACCGCCTGCTGTGCGGCGAGCTCGCTCGGCAGGCGCAGCAGGCGTTCCAGGTGCCAGACCGTCGTCGCGTTGGCCATCGCCTGGTCCGCGTGTCCGGCCACCAGGACGCGGATTCCTTTGTAGACCGCGAAGAGGACCGCGACCAGCAGGAGCTCGCGCGCAGCCGTACGCAGCCGAACCATCGCACGCCCCTCCCCGAACGAGCGCGGACTCAAGATCGGCAATCATGCGCTTAATCAACAAGCGTTTACTAGGCTGTGAGCGCTCAATCACATCAGCGACCCCATCGACCCCGAAGTAAACAACTGTTTACTTCGCGTTCCGATCGCGTTACGCTGCTCCCGGGGGACGGGAGGAAGAGCAGTGCCCGAGAACGCCACGGTCGCCGCCGCGGACGGCGCGACCTCCGCACGCCGTCGCCGCGACGCGACCCAGACCCGCCAGGCGCTGCTGCGCGTGGCGAGCCGTCGCTTCGCCCGCGACGGATACGCGTCCACGACGGTGCGCGAGATCGCCGACGAGGCGGGCGTCAACGTCGCCCTCATCAGCCGCTACTTCACGTCGAAGGAAGGCCTGTTCGAGGCGTGCCTGACCGCCGCGGTCACCGACCTGCGCCGCGACTCCGACGAGACGAGCCTGGAAACCATGGCGCCGGACATCGCCCGCCGGATCGCGGGCGTCACCCACGACGGCCGCCTGCCGGACACGCTCCTCCTGCTGCTGCGATCCTCAGGCGACGAACAGGTCGACAACGTCCGTCGTGACTTCCTACGCTCGATCAGCGAACGGATGGCCGCGGCCGCGGGCGGCGACACCCACCCGGAGACGTTGCTGAGGGCCCAGATCCTCCTGGCGGCGACGCTGGGCATGACGTTGCTGCGGCTGTCGATGAGCATCCAACCGCTGGCCGCCGCCACCGAGGAGGACCTCCTCGGCCCGATCTCCGACCTCGTCGACGCCCTGCTCGGCACCCCATAGCGGCTCCGTCGCGGAGTGTCGCCGGGATCACACCGGGTGTTACCGTTGGCGGTGAGCGGGGGGCCGGTCACGACCTGTGGGTGGGCGGATGAGGGCCTTCTGGATCTCGGACGAGGACTTCACCATGGCCGTGCGGCCCGGTGACCACCTCGGTGCCGCGTTCGACACCCAGGAAGCGTTCGTCGTCGACGCGGTCGCGTTCGCCGAGCAGGGAGTCGCCGCCGGCGGGCAGGTCATGGTCTTTCCGGGTGATCCCTACCGCGACGATCTCAGCGGGTTCCTCGAGCACCTACGCGAGCGGAGCCCCAGCCTCGCCGCCGCGGACAGGTCCGGTCAGTTCCGCGTCGCCGACAGCCGCCAGGTGCAACTCGCCCCGGGCCGCTTCGATCCCGGCTACCTGCGGCGGCTCTACACCGCCGCGGCCGGCGACGCCGTCGAGGCCGGTTACCAGGGGCTGTGGGTCAGCATCGACATGATCTGGGCGCGCGACGCCGACCCGGCCGCGCTGACCGCGTTCGAGGCCGCGGCCTTTCCGCTGTTCGTCGGCGGCCGGCTGACGGCGGTCTGCCACTACGACCGGCGCGTCTTCGCGCCCGCGGTCGTCGCCGCCACCCGCAGCGCACACCCCGCCGCGCCGGACAGCCGGGAGCCGCTGCGCCACCAGCGGCTCGACGACGGCCGGACCTTGCGCGTCTGGGGCGACAGCGACATGGACAACGAGTTGGCCTTCGACGCTCTGCTCGGCAGCCTGCGCCCCGGCGACACCCTCGACATCAGCCGCATGAGCTTCATCGACGCGCGCGGCGCCGCGGCGATCGCACGGGTGCCGGGGCTCGCGGTCGAAGCGAACCAGCGTCAGGCACGCCTGCTCGGCATGGTCCGCGCGCGGTAGCTCCCGCTCCAACGTACAGCCGGCACCGGGGCTTGCGGCAAGACCCCGGTCAAGGCGCAGAATCGCTGGCCAGAAGCCAATACATCGGGGGTACGGCCATGCGTGTGGTGCTGTCGACATACGACTCACGGGGTGGGGTCGAGCCCTACGCGGCGCTGGCCGCGGCCTTGCGGGAGCAAGGGGCCGAGGCGCTCGTGTGCGCGCCGCCGGACTGTGCCGACCGGCTGACCGAAGTGGACGTGCCGTTCGTGCCCGTCGGTGAGCCGGTGCGCAAGCTCGTGCACACGACCGTCGCGCCGTCGGTGAGTGAGGTCGCGGCCGCGCTGATCGCCACGCAGTTCGACGCGCTCGCGCGAGCCGCGACCGGCTGCGACGTGATCGTGGCCAGCGGCGTGCTGCCCGCCGCGGCCGGTGCGCGGTCGGTGGCCGACCTCCTGGGCGTGCCGTCGGTGCACGTGAGCTACTGCCCGATCTTCCTGCCGTCGCCGCACCACCGGCCGCAGCCGTTGCCTGGTCGGCCCGTGCCGGCCGAGGTGACCGACCCGCAGGCGCTGGACGAGCTGAGCGTCGCGAACTACAACGCGTTCCTCCGCGAGCCGCTGAACGCGGCCC
>NZ_JBFAIU010000423.1:0-5675 GCF_040654855.1 Asanoa sp. NPDC050611 | reverse complement strand
GACCAGAGGTCGGGCGCGGCGCCGGCGGACCAGAGGTTGGGCGCGACGCCGGCGGACCAGAGGTTGGGCGCGACGCCGGCTGGGCCGAGGTCGGGCGCGACGCCGGTGCGGCCGAGGTCGGACGCGACGTCGGTGCGGCCGAGGTCGGACGCGACGTCGGTGCGGCCGGGGCGGGTGGCACGTAGCCGCCGCTGCGGCTGAAGCCGGTCGGCGGGGTGTCGCCGCCGAACGGTGCGGACGGGGGATCGGCGGGCGGGACGCTGCCGAGCGGGCTCGGCGGTGCGGCGGCCAGGCCCATCCGCTCCTGCAGGAGGCGGGCCACGTGCCGGCTCACCTCGGCCGGGTCGGCGCCGTCGGAGAGGTCGAGGCGCAGGCTGTGCGCGCCGGACTCGGTGGTGCGCAGCGTCGCGTCCTGCACGCCGGACACGCCGCGGACGGCCGCGATGATCGCCTTGACGTCGAAGCCGTCGGGCCTTTCCCGCTCCACCGTCGGCAGGTCGGCCCGGCGCAGGTGGGTGGCGATCCGGGCGAGTTGCGGCGGGTCGGCCGGTGTGTCGGACGGGGGTTCCGGCGCGGTCGGCACGTCGGGCTCGGCGGGCACCCGCTGCGGCAGGCTGGCCAACTCGTCGAGCATGTCGTCGACCACGGACCGCTGCTCGGCCGCTGGGTCGACCGGGCGCCGGCCCAGCGGGATCGGCGGCGGAGGCTCGGCGGCGGCGCCGACGGGTGCGCCGGAGGTCGGCCCGGGCTCGCGCGGTGCGGACGCCTCGCCGATCTGGTCGCCGTTGCGGCTCGCCAGCCGCAGCGGCGGGCGCGGCGGCGGGACGTCGGCGGGGGTGCGCTCGACCGGCGCGTCCGGCGGCGCCGCGCGGCGCCCGGCCAGGTCGGTCGGGCGGTCGGAGTCGTCGGGACGGCGCTCGGCGCCGCCCGGGAAGGCGCCGGACAGCGGCGGGCGCTCGCCCGGGGTCGGGTCGTCGCCGCCCGGGAAGGCGCGGGTCAACCGGCTCGGGCTGCCCGGCGGGTCGGCCGGCTGGCTGCTCGGAAAGCTCCGGGTCAGCCCGGCCGAACGCCGGTCGACGACCGGGAAGTTGCCCGACGGGGTGAGCGTGGCGCCGCCGGGCTCCACGACCGGGAAGCCACCGGACGGGGTGCCCCCGTCGCGGTTCGCGGGGACGACGGGGTGGCTGCCGGTGATGAAGCGGGCCTCGTCGCCGGACGGACCGGCGCCGCCACGGATGTAGCCCGGCAGGGTGTTGCGCACGGTCGGGTGACCCGCGGTCGGGTAGTCGCGTCGGCTCGGCAGGGCGCCCTCGTCCGGCGGCGCGGGCGGCGGCTCGGCGGGCTGCTCGGGCTGGGGTCGGGACGCCGGCACCGAGAGCCGGCCGCCGGCAGTCGAGGGCGGCGCCGGTGACCAGGGCCACTCGGGCGCCCAGTCGGCCTGCCGGCGCGGTTGCCCGGCGGCGGGATAGGGATCGGCCTCGGTCGGCGTGCCGGGCGCCACGCTGTCGGTCGGCGCACCGGCCGCGACCGCGCCGATCGGCGGGAACCCACCAGCCGTATCGGGCTCCGGGGCGGTCATGGGCGGGCGGGCCGGCGGCTCCTCCTGCCGCGGCCGGAACCGGACCGGAGGCGGCGGGGCCGGCTCCTCGAAGCGCGGCGGCGCCGGCGGGAAGGCGGCCGCGAACGGGCCGGGCAGCGCGGTGCCGCCGGCGTCCGGTGCCGCTGGTGCCGGTGGGGCCGGTGGGGCGGTGTCGGGCGAGGCCGCGTCTGGTTGGGCCGGTGCCCAGCCGGGCGCCCACGGCGACGGCGGCTCGGGCAGCGCCTCGTTTCCCGCCGCCGGGGCCCAGCCACGCCAGTCGGACTGCGGCGGATGAGGATCGGGCCACGGCGGGGCCGGCGGCGGCTCGTCGCCGCCGGGCTGGGTCGGGATCGGCGAGTGGGCTTCGTCTTCCAGGTCACCCTCGTACGGGTAGGGCGGCGCGCTCGCGGAGTGCACCTCACCGGATCCGTTGACGTGTTGCCTCGGCTGGCGGGACGCGGGGACGATCGGGGTCAGGAGGTTGGCGTAGCGCGTGCGGTGCCACGCGGACCGCGAGCCGGGGTCGCGGTCACGGTCTGCCCAGGCGTCGCCGTCGCGGGAAGCCGGCGGGTTGCCGCCGCCGCCCGGTGCGTCGCCGGGTTGACCTGAATCATCCACCGTGCACTCCTCGGTCGCCCTCGCTGAGGCTACCGTGTGGGCACGGTCGCGATAAGTTGCAATCGCGGTCCAATTCGGCGGCCGATGCGATAGGCACCGATCGGATGCGTTCTGGTCCGTCGATGCGACGCGGGATTTCGGAGGTAACGATGGTGGCGGCTTCGGGCGATGCCCATCCGGACGGACGGCCGACCCGGCTGCCCCGGTCGGCGCGCCGCAAGCAGCTGCTCGCGGCGGCCCAGGAGGTGTTCGTCGCGCAGGGCTACCACGCGGCGGCGATGGACGACATCGCCGAGCGGGCGGGTGTCTCCAAGCCCGTGCTCTACCAGCACTTCCCCGGCAAGCTCGAGCTCTACCTGGCGCTGCTCGACAAGCACTGCGACGCGATCGTCGCCAAGGTGCAGTCGGCGATGGAGGGCACGAGCGACAACAAGGAACGCGTACGCGGCGCGGTCGAGGCGTACTTCGACTTCGTCGACCACGAGAGTGAGGCGTTCCGGCTGGTCTTCGAGTCCGACCTGCGCAACGAGCCCGCCGTCCGGGAGCGCGTCGAGCGGGTCGAGCGCGGCTGCATCGCCGCGATCACCGACACGATCATCTCGGACACCGGCGTGAGCAAGTCCCGGGCCGAGCTGCTGGCCTCGGGCCTGGTCGGCGCGGCCGAGACCGCAGCGCAGTTCTGGCTGGCCGGCGGCCGCCAGGTCCCGAAGGAAGAGGCGGAGGCGCTGCTCGCCGCGCTGTCCTGGCGGGGCATCGCGAGCTTCCCGCTGCAGGGCGAGCCGCAGGAGGGCGCCTGGGCGGAAGGCGAACCCGCCTGACACGTACGCCGTCTTCGTCGTTCGCCCCACGAATCGGATAGCCTTCCCAGCGGCGCCGGTATCGACTGTGCGCCACGACGAGGAGGGCTTCGTGGAGGTCAAGATCGGCGTGCAGTACGCGCCGCGCGAGCTGGTCATCGAGAGCTCGCAGTCGCCGGCCGAGGTGGAGAAGACCGTCACCGAGGCGATCGCGAGCGAGGGCACGCTGTCTCTGGTCGACGAGAAGGGCCGCCGGGTCATCATCCCGGTGAGCAAGCTGGCCTACGTCGAGATCGCCGAGGCGTCCCGCGGCACCGTCGGCTTCACCGCCCGCTAGTTGTTCAGACCCAGCGCCGACATCCGGGCGCTGTGGGCGATGGTCATGCGGCGGAACAACGCCTGCACGGCGGCCTGGTCGCCGCCGCTCGTGATGATCAGGGTGGTCAGGGCCGCACGCTGGCCGGCCACCCTGGTCGCCTGACTGAGCACCTCGCCGACCAGGCGCCGGGCCCACATCGAGAGGCGATTGCGGGTCTTCGGGTCCGCCTCGATGGCCGCGCGTATCTCGGTGACGGCGAACTCGTCGTACCGCTTGTCGTGGATGACGTCCAGGACGAGCTGGCGGTCCGGTTCGCCGATCAGCTTGGCCACCTCGTGGAAGAAGTCGTCGGCGACGCCGTCACCGACGTAGGCCTTGGTCAGCGCCTCCAGCCAGTCCTTCGGCTCGGTGGAGTCGTGGTAGGCCTGCAGGACGCCCACGTAAGGCGCCATCGCCGCCTCCGGATCGGCGCCCAGCTGCGTCAGGCGGGCCGCCAGCCGGCCGTAGTTGGCGATCTCCACGGCGGCCATCTCGCTGAGCGCGGCCCGGCGACGAAGGTCGGGCGCGAACCGGGCATCGGCCGCCATGCGTTCGAAAGCGGACAGCTCGCCGTAGGCCACCATGCCGAGCAGGTCGACCAGTGCCTCGGCGTCGGTCGCGGCCGGGGCCGCCGCGCCGGCGGCGAGCTCAGAAGTCACGCCCGCAGGTTACTCCTGAGTTCAGGTGCCGGAGAGGTGCGCCACACGCCAGGCCCCACGGGCCGCATCGGCCTCACGTTCGGCACAACGCCTGGTCAATCCGGTAACATGGTCACGTTAGCCGTGGGCGCAGCGCTGGTCCCGCTCGGCGGGGCAAAGACGAACCCGACCCACGGCACGCGTGTGCGGCCCGCGACTCGCGTCGCGTGTGGCCCGCGCGATACCCAATATCGCGCCCTACGAGACGACGGGGCGCACCACGAGAGGGCACCCCGACAACCACATGAGTGAACTGATGGAACCCGCGGGCGACGCGCTCGTCCCGAACGCGCCGACCCGATCCGACTCCCCCACCTTCGCCGAGCTGGGCGCCCGTCCCGAAACGGTCGAGGCACTGGCCGCCGCCGGCATCACCCACGCGTTCGCGATCCAGGAGTACGCGCTCCCGATCGCGCTGCGCGGCACCGACCTGATCGGCCAGGCGCCGACAGGCACCGGCAAGACCCTGGGCTTCGGCGTCCCGCTGCTCGAGCGCGTCTTCGCGCCCGGCGAGGGCTCCGACGGCGTGCCGCAGGCGCTGGTCGTCGTACCCACCCGCGAGCTCGGCCTCCAGGTGGCCAAGGACCTCGCCGCCGCCGGGCGCACCCGCGGCGTCCGGGTCCTGCCGATCTACGGCGGCGTCGCCTACGAGCCGCAGATCGAGGCGCTGCGCAGCGGCGTCGAGATCCTGGTCGGCACCCCAGGCCGCCTGCTCGACCTGGCCAAGCAGAAGCAGATCCGGCTCGACCGGGTGCACGCGCTCGTGCTCGACGAGGCCGACCGGATGCTCGACCTGGGCTTCCTCGACGACGTCGAGAAGATCCTGGCGATGCTCCCCGAGGACAGGCAGACCATGCTGTTCTCGGCGACCATGCCGGACCCGATCGTCGCCCTGTCGCGGCGGTTCCTGCGCCACCCGGTCACGATCCACGCTGGGCACACCGCCGAGACCGGTCCGTCGCCGCAGACCCAGCAGCTGGTCTACCGCACCCACTCGCTCAACAAGGTCGAGGTCGTCGCCCGCATCCTGCAGGCGCAGGGCCGCGGCCTGACGATGATCTTCACCCGGACGAAGCGGGCCGCCGACCGGCTCGCCGAGGACCTCGACTTCCGCGGCTTCGCGGTGGCGGCGGTGCACGGCGACCTCGGCCAGGGCGCCCGTGAGCGGGCCCTGCGGGCGTTCCGGGCGGGCAAGATCGACATCCTGGTGGCCACCGACGTCGCGGCCCGCGGCCTCGACGTCTCGGGCGTCACCCACGTGATCAACTACGACTGCCCGGAAGACCAGGACACCTACACGCACCGCATCGGCCGCACGGGCCGCGCCGGCGCCACGGGCGTCGCGGTCACGTTCGTCGACTGGGACGACATGCCCCGCTGGCGGATCATCGACAAGACCCTCGGCCTGGACATGCCCGAGCCGCCGGAGACGTACCACACGTCGGCGTGGCTCTACGCGGACCTCGACATCCCGACCGACGTCACCGGCACACTGCCGACCGGCGAGCGCACCCGCGCGGGCCTGTCCGCCCGACGCGTTCCGCAACTACCTGCGGCCCGGCGAGAAGACCCAGCCCGAGGTGCTGCTCATCGACCGCGCGTACATGCTGAACCTGTCCGCGCCC
>NZ_JBFAIU010000422.1:0-5688 GCF_040654855.1 Asanoa sp. NPDC050611 | reverse complement strand
GCAACTCGATGTCTGCGATGGGCGGGCTGCGCAGGCGCATGCCGGGCACGTTCTGGTCCATGACGATCGGGCTCGGCGCGCTGATCGGGCTGCCGCCGCTGGCCGGCTTCTGGAGCAAGGACGCGGTGCTGCACGCGGCCTCGTCGGCCGACGCGGGCTGGCTGCCGGGCCTCGTCTACGGCGTGGGCCTGGCCGGCGTGCTGGTCACGGCCTGGTACGCGGGCCGCCTGTGGCTGCGCACGTTCTTCGGCGCGCCCCGGTCGCCCGGTGCCGAGTCGGCGCACGAGCCGCCCTGGCCGATGGCCGTCCCGGTGCTGGTGCTGGCCGTCCCGAGCGCGCTGCTCGGGCTGCTGGCGTTCGTCGACGGCTTCGGCGCGCGGCTGACCCCGTTCGTGGTCGACCTGCCGGAGGTCGAGTTGGCCCACCTCGGCGCGGAGACCGCGGCGCCGATGGCCGCCCTCGTGGTCGGCGTGGTGCTGGTCTGGGCGCTGTGGCGGCGGGACCCGGCCCGCGACCCGGCCCGGTTCCTCGGCCCGGCGCGGTCCACCTTCGACAACGCCTTCTGGCTCGACGCCGTGCAGGACCGGCTCGTGGTCCGTCCGGTGGTGGCCCTGGCCCGGGGCGTCGCCGTGACCGACCAGCGCGTGGTCGACGGCGCGGTCGAGGGCGCCGGCCAGAGCACGACGGACGCCGGCAACCAGCTCGCGGCCTGGCACCGGGCGGGACTCCCGCGCGCGGCGACCGCGTTGCTCGCCGGCGTGCTGCTGCTCGGGATCGCGGCCGCGCTCTACGGGAGTGCGACATGAACGAGGCGTTGCTGGTCGCGGTGCTCGCCCTGCCCGCCGCGGGCGCCGCCGTCGCCTTCCTGCTTCCCGACCGGGCCGGGCGGGTGGCCGCCACCGGGTTCGCGCTGCTGGCGTTCGTCGCCAGCCTGCTGCTCGGAACGGCCCACCCCGCGGGCTGGTTCTCCTACGCTCCGGCGGGCTCGGGTGCCCCGCCGATCGTCCCGTGGACCTCTGTCGACACGTCCTGGGTGCCGGCCCTCGACCTGCGCCTGCACTTCGGAGTCGACGGCGTCTCGTACCCCCTGGTGGTCCTGACCACGCTGTTGACCCTGCTCTGCTGCCTCTACACGCTGTGGCACGTGCCGGCGGGCGGCCGCGGCTCGACGTTGACCGCGTTGCTGCTGGTGGTCGAGGTCGGGATGCTCGGCACGTTCCTGGCCCTCGACCTCGTGCTGTTCTTCGTGTTCTTCGAGGTCGTGCTCCTGCCGATGTACGCGATCATCGCCGGCTGGGGCGGCGACCGGCGCCGGCACGCGGCCCGCAAGTTCGCGCTCTACACGCTGTTCGGCTCGGTGCTCCTGCTGGTCGGCGTGTTCACGGTCGTCGCGGCCGCCGGCACGGCCGACCTGGTGACCCTCACCTCCGAGGTCACCTTGACCAGGACGACCCAGCTCGCCGCGTTCACGCTGCTGGCGATCGCGTTCGCGGTGAAGAGTCCCTTGTGGCCGCTGCACACCTGGCTGCCCGACGCGCACACCCAGGCCCCGACGGTGGGCAGCGTGCTGCTGGCCGGCGTGCTGCTGAAGATGGGCACCTACGGGCTGATCCGGGTGGCGGTCGGCGTCGCACCCGAGGGCGCCCGCTGGGCGTCGCCGCTGCTCGGGACGCTGGCCGTGGCGGCGATCCTGGTCGGTTGCCTCGTCTGCCTGGCACAGACCGAGCTCAAGCGGCTGATCGCCTATTCGAGTGTCGGGCACATGGGCTTCGTGCTGCTCGGCGTCGCAACGCTGACCGCCACCGGCATCCAGGCCGCACTGATCGGCAACGTCGCGCACGGCATCATCACCGGCCTGCTGTTCTTCCTCGCCGGCGCGGTCAAGGACCGCTTCCACACGGGTGACCTGGCGGTGCTCGGCGGCCTGCGGGAGCGGGCGCCGTGGCTGTCGGGGCTGCTGGCGTTCGCGGCGATCGCCTCGCTGGGCCTGCCGGGCCTGGCCGGCTTCTGGGGTGAGGCGTTCGCGGTGGTCGCCGCGTTCGAGCGGGGCGGCGGCGGCTGGGTGACGCTCGGCGTGCTGGCCGCGATCGGCGGCGCGCTGACCGCGGCGTACTTCCTGCGCATGCTCCGCAAGGTGACCCACGGCACGGCGTCGCCGGCGGTCTCGGTCCCGCCGCTGCCCGCGATCCGGATCAGCGGCCCGGAGTTGGCCGCCTGGTCGCCGCTGGTGGTGCTGGCCCTGCTGGTCGGCCTGGTCCCCGCGCTGGTCCTCGGCCTGTCCGAAGCACCGGTGCGGTCCCTGATCGAGGCGGTGACCCGGTGACACAGGCGGTCGACCATGTCGCGCTGCTGCCGGGCTACCTGGCGGCGGGCACGGCGGTGCTGGTGCTGCTGGCCGACCTGTTCGTGGCGCGGCGGGTGGTCACGCTCGCGGTCGCGGCCGGCGGTGCGGCGGCGACCGCGGCGGTCGCGATCGTCGTCGGTGCCGGCTCGGACCGGTCCACGTTCTGCGTCGCGGACGCCTGCTCGTACCTCGCCAACGACCGGTCCGCCCTGGTCGCGGCCGTGTTCGGGTTCCTGACCCTCGGCGTGCTCGGCCTCTCGGCGCCGCTGCTGCGGGCCGGCGTCGCGCCGCCGGGGGAATACTGCTTCCTCCTCGCGTGCTCGATGACCGGCGGCGTCGTGCTGGGCGCGGCGGGCGATCTGGTCACCCTGATCGTCGCGCTCGAGACCTTGACCCTTCCGTTGTACGTCCTGGTCGGCATGCGCCGGCAGACCATGGAGAGCGCCGCGGCCGCGGTCACGTTCTTCGTCGTCAGCGTGGTGGCCACGGCGGTGTCCCTGCTCGGCGCGGCCCTGCTCTACGCGGTGACAGGCCGCCTGCACCTGACCGCGCTGGGTCCGGCGTTGACCGGCGACGTGTCGCTGGCGGGTGGCTCGCCGGTGCGGGCGCTCGACCTGCCACTGACCTCGGTCGGCATCGCCCTGCTCGTGCTCGGCCTGGCGTTCAAGGTGGCGGCCGTGCCGTTCCACGCGTGGGCGCCGCCGACCTACGACGGCGCACCACTGCCGGTAGCCGCCTACCTGTCGACGGCGTCGAAGCTCGGCGGCGTGGTGGCGATCCTCGCGGTGGTCACGGTGGCGCTGCCACCCTCGGTGACGGGCCCGCTGTTGGCGGCGCTCGCGGTGCTGACGATGACGGTCGGCAACCTGGTGGCGCTGCGACAGATCCGGATGACGCGACTGCTGGCCTGGTCGTCGGTGGCGCAGGCGGGCTACATCCTGGCGCCCCTGGGCGCGCTGGCCATCGCCGACGGCCGCACCGGGGAGGCATTCTCGACGGCGGTGACGGCAGCCGTCGCCTACACGGTCTTCTTCGTCGTCCTCGAGATCGGCGCGTTCGCGGCCGTGGTGGCATTGCGGGAGCCGTCCGCCGACGGCGGCCGCATCGACTCGTACCGCGGCGCCGCGCGCCGCCATCGCTGGGTCGGCGCGGCGCTGGCGCTCGCACTGATCGGCCTGGCCGGCCTGCCGCCGGGCCTGGCCGGCCTGTTCGCCAAGGTCGCGGTGGTGCGCTCGCTGCTCACCGGCTCATCGGGCTGGCTCGCGGTGGTGGTCGCCCTGAACGCGGTGGTGGGCCTGGCGTACTACGTGCGGGTCGCGGCTCTGCTCTACGCGCCGGACCCGCTGGACCGCCCGGCCCGCGCCGTCCCGTGGCCGGTTGCCGGCGTGCTGCTGCTGGCAACCGGGTTCGCGCTGGCCGTCGGCTTCGCGCCACAACTGGTACTGGACTGGGCAGCAGGCTGACCACACCCCGGACCAGCGTTTGCTCTGCTTCCGTATGCGCATCGGTGGGTTCGGGCCTGGGGGCGGGGTTTGCTCTGCTTCCGTATGCGCATCGGTGGGTTCGGGCGCCTGCGGGGCCGGGTTTGCTCTGCTTCCGTATGCGCATCGGTGGCGTGGGCGCCTGCGGGGCCGGGTTTGCTCTGCTTCCGTATGCGCATCGGTGGGTTCGGCGCCTGCGGGGCGGCGTTAGCTCTGCTTCCATATGCGCATCGGAGCTGCGGCGGCACCGCCTGCGTTGGTCTTGTTCCGGGACCAGCGGCGGACCTGGCAGCGGAGCGGTGTCCGGCGGGAGCGACGGTCCGGGCCCCGACGGGCCCGGGCAAGATTCTTTTGGACTTTTCATGCCTTGTGTCTGGTTCTGGCGTTCGCGTTCAGCGAATTCACAGCAGTTGCGGGCATGGTCGATAGTCAAGGGGGCGTTGAACTGGTCAGCGGGTTCACCCCACCCGCGTTCTGAAGGAGGGACGCGTTGCACAGGCATTACAACGGCCTCAAGACGGCCGCTCTACTTGGCCTGCTCACAGCGCTCATTCTCGGCATCGGCTTCGCGGTCGCCGGCACGTCCGGCCTGATCATCGCGCTGATCATTTCGCTGCTGATGAACGGTGCCAGCTACTTCTGGTCCGACAAGATCGCGTTGCGGTCGATGCGGGCCCGGCCGGTCACCGAGGCCGAGTTCCCCGCGCTCTACCAGATGGTGCGGGAGCTCGCCGCCGACGCCCGGCAGCCCATGCCCCGGCTCTATGTGAGCCCCACGATGCAGCCCAACGCGTTCGCCACGGGTCGTAGCCCGCAGCACGCCGCGGTTGCCGTCACCACCGGGATCACCCAGATCCTCGACTACCGCGAGCTGCGGGCCGTGATCGGCCACGAGCTGTCGCACGTCTACAACCGCGACATCCTGATCTCCAGCGTGGCGGCGGCGATCAGCGGCATGATCACGTTCCTCGCCTACCTGGCGTGGTTCCTGCCGATCGGTGGCGGTGACGACGACGACGCGCCGAACCCGGCGGTGTTCCTCGCGATGCTGATCCTCGGCCCGTTCGCGGCGTCGATCATCCAGCTCGCGATCAGCCGCAACCGGGAGTACCAGGCCGACGCCTCCGGTGCCGCGCTCAGCCGCGACCCGCTGGCCCTGGCCAGCGCGCTTCGCAAGATCGAGTCTGGCGCGCGACAGCTCCCGCTGCCGGCCGACAACCAGTTCACCAGGACCGCGCACCTGATGATCGCCAACCCGCTGAGCGGTGCGGGCGTCGCGAAGCTGTTCTCCACCCACCCGCCGATGGCCGACCGGATCCGCCGGCTGGAGGAGATGGCCCGCAACCCGCGCGAGGTCGGGCCGGTGCAGTTCCAGTAACCCGCGTCACCCCGTAAACAGTTAGGCCGGAAGACCAGTCGACCGTTAGGTTCGGCTGGTCTTCCGGTCGTTACAGGGGTGGTCGCCGTGACAGCGCTTCGGCAGTACCTGGTGGTCTGGCGGGTCCCGGGCGCGCCGGCGCTGTTCGTCTTCGGCATCATCGGCCGGCTCGGGATCGGCATGACCCCGCTCGCCCTGCTGCTCGTCGTGCAGGGCGTGACCGGCCAGTTCGCGCCGGCCGGCATCGCGGGCGGCATCTACGCCGTCTCGGGCGCCGTGATCAGCCCGCTCGCGGGCCGGATCGCCGACCGGATCGGCCCGACCCCTGTCCTGCTGGTCACCGGCGTGGCCCACCCGCTCGCGCTGCTCCTGCTGGTCCTTCTGCACAACCACGGCCTCGCCGTGATCTACGCGGCGACCGCGGTGGCCGGCGCTACCTATCCGCCGCTGACCGCCGCGATCCGCGGCGCCTGGAACGACGTGAC
>NZ_JBFAIU010000421.1:0-5691 GCF_040654855.1 Asanoa sp. NPDC050611 | reverse complement strand
GGCGATCAGCTGGTACGTGCCGGCGTCGCGCGGCCCGATGTTGGCCGAGACGACCGCCTGACCGCCGGCCGCGAGTGCGCCGACGTTGGCCGTGGATGGTCTGCGATCCGGACTCCCCGCACCGCGCGGCGGGTTAGGCTGACATAGGTGATCCACTCCGGCCGCGAATCCCGCCACCGGAAACCGGCCGACACCTCGCATCCGCCCCATGCCGTCGCAAAAAAAGAGCAATTTTCGGGTTTAAAGCCATTGGCCGTGGCCCTATCAGAGGTCACGTGCTTGACTGACGGTGATAGAGGGCGAATCCGAATATTCAGACATAGCCGTTAGTTACGTGTCTATTCCCCAGTTGGGGCTTTCATCCTTTTTGGGGGTCTTCAGGCGCGCTCCTGGCGGTGACTGCCATCAGCGATTCGCCAGGTTGCACGCTGTTGGGGGGCTAGAAGCTGTGGCTGGAATTCGAGGAATTCTCAGCAGACAGAACATCGTGGTCCAGATGATCGCAGAGTTTCTGGGCACGATGATCCTGCTGCTCTTCGGTATTGGTGTGGTGGCACAGGTGGTGGCCGGAGGGTCGGCGCTTGGTGACCACAACTCGATCTCCTGGGCGTGGGGCTTCGGTGTGGTGCTGGGTGTCTATACCGCGGCACGCATCAGTGGTGCTCACCTGAACCCCGCTGTCACGATCGCACTCGCCGCGTTCCGGAAGTTCCCGTGGCGCAGTGTGGTCCCGTACATCATCGCTCAGGTCCTGGGTGCGTTCGTCGGTGCGTTGCTGGTGCGGTGGGCGTACAACAGCGTCCTGCACAACTTCGACCCGGGTCTCACGATCAAGTCCCAGTTCGTCTTCTCCACCCTGCCCGGTAACGGCTCGTTGCCGGTCAGCCTGTGGGGCGGCTTCCTGGACCAGGTCATCGGCACGGCGATCCTGGTGTTCCTGATCTTCGTGCTGACCGACCGTCTCAACGACCCGCCGCTGTCGAACCTGACGCCGTTCATGGTCGGTATCGTCGTTGTCGCGATCGGTATGGCCTGGGGTACCAACGCTGGTTACGCCATCAACCCGGCCCGTGACTTCGGGCCTCGACTGGCGTCCTACATCACCGGATACGGCACAGCCTGGCGAGATCAGTACAACCAGTTCTATTGGTGGGTGCCCATTGTGGCCCCGATCATCGGTGGCCTCATCGGTGGTCTGATCTACGTGGTGCTCATCGGCCGTGTCCTGCCGTTCCTGCAGACGACCGCGCCGCCGGCCGGTCGGGGTGGCGAGGTGGAGACTCCGGTCGACGCCAGCGGTCAGGCCCAGACCGAGACGCCGCGCGGCGAGCGGGGCTACATCGAGCCCACGCAGGGCGGCACCGATCCGCGCCGACCCGACCGGGGCATCGATCCCGGCACAGGACGGTTCGATCCGGGTACCGGGCGAGATCCGGGTTCCGGCCCGGCGGATCCGGGGCCAGGGCCCAACAGATAGGCGACGGACCCTACAGACCCGGGAAAGGAAGACTGAGATGGCGGATTACGTAGGCGCTATCGACCAAGGCACGACCAGCACACGATTCATGATTTTCGACCACGAGGGGCGCGAGGTCGGGCGCCACCAGCTCGAACACGAGCAGATCCTGCCGCAGGCCGGGTGGGTCGAGCACGACCCGCTCGAGATCTGGCAGCGCACGCAGGAGGTGATCACCACGGCGATGTCCCGGCAGAACCTGTCGGCCAGCGACCTCGCCGCGGTGGGCATCACCAACCAGCGCGAGACGACCGTGGTGTGGAATCGCCGCACGGGGCGGCCCTACTACAACGCGATCGTCTGGCAGGACACCCGGACGGACCGGATCGCGGCCGCGCTCGATCGCGACGGCCGGGGCGACGTCATCCGGCGCAAGGCCGGTCTCCCGCCGGCGACGTACTTCTCCGGCGGGAAGATCCAGTGGATCCTCGAGAACGTCGACGGGGTCCGCGAGGCCGCGGAGAAGGGCGAGGCGATCTTCGGCAACACGGACGCCTGGGTCCTGTGGAACCTCACCGGCGGGCGTGACGGCGGGCTGCACATCACCGACGTCACCAACGCCAGCCGGACGATGCTGATGAACCTGGAGACGCTCGACTGGGATGACGAGCTCCTCTCGTTCTTCAACATCCCGCGGCAGATGCTGCCGGAGATCCGGCCGTCGTCGGACCCGAACCTGTACGGGACGACGAAGTCCGGCGGCCCGTTCCGCGGCGAGGTGGCACTTCCCGCGTCGCTCGGCGACCAGCAGGCGGCCACGGTCGGCCAGGTCTGCTTCGCCGTGGGCGAGGCGAAGAATACCTACGGCACGGGTAACTTCCTGCTGCTCAACACCGGCAACGAGGTCGTCCACTCGAAGGCGGGCCTGATCACCACGGTCTGCTACAAGTTCGGCGACCAGGACCCGGTGTACGCGCTGGAAGGCTCGATCGCGGTGACCGGCTCGGCCGTGCAGTGGCTGCGCGACCAGCTCGGCATCCTCCGCAACGCCGCGGAGAGCGAGACCCTGGCGCGCAGTGTCCGGGACAACGGGGGTGTCTACTTCGTACCCGCGTTCTCCGGCCTGTTCGCTCCGTACTGGAAGTCCAACGCGCGTGGCGCGATCGTCGGCCTGTCCCGGTTCAACACGGCCGGCCACATCGCCCGCGCGACGCTCGAGTCGATCTGCTACCAGTCCAAGGACGTGGTGGAGGCGGCGCAGAAGGACTCCGGGGTCACGCTCGACATCCTCAAGGTCGACGGCGGCATCACCGCCAACGACCTGGCGATGCAGATGCAGGCCGACATCCTCGGTGTGCCGGTGAGCCGGCCGGTGGTCGCGGAGACCACCGCGCTCGGTGCCGCGTACGCCGCGGGCCTCGCCGTGAAGTACTGGAACTCGGTCGAGGAGCTGCGGGCGCACTGGCACGAGGACCGCCGCTGGACGCCCGAATGGAACGACCAGCAACGGGCCGAGGGTTACAAGATGTGGAAGAAGGCCGTCGACCGGACCATGGACTGGCTCGAGGTCGACTGAGGTACCGACCGGGGCGTCGCAGGCGTACGCGCATGCGACGCCCCACAGCATGAACGACAGCAGGAGGTTGCCGTGGAGGCCGTGGCTCTTTCCGCAGCACAACGAAGCCGGGCCCTCGCCGGGATGGCCGAGCGCGAGCTGGACGTCCTTGTGGTGGGTGGCGGCGTGGTCGGTGCCGGCTGCGCCCTCGACGCGGTCACCCGGGGTCTGTCGACCGGCCTCGTCGAGGCCCGCGACTGGGCGTCCGGCACGTCCAGCCGCTCCAGCAAGCTGATGCACGGTGGCCTGCGCTACCTGGAGCAGTTCGAGTTCGGCCTGGTGGCCGAGTCGCTGCGGGAGCGCGGGCTGCTGCTGCAACGGATCGCGCCGCACCTGGTGCATCCCGTGCAGTTCCTCTACCCGCTCAAGCACCGCTTCTGGGAACGCCCGTACGTCGGCAGCGGCCTGATCCTCTACGACACCATGGGGCTCACGTCGGGCACGGCGCGCGGTGTGCCGCACCACAAGCACCTGAGCCGCCGCGGCGCGCTGAAGGTGGCGCCGGGGCTCAAGAAGTCGGCGCTGATCGGCGCCGTGCAGTACTACGACGGCCAGGTCGACGACGCCCGCCACACGATGACGGTGGTACGCACGGCCGCGAGCTACGGCGCGCTCGTGGCCAACCGGGCCCGCGTCCTGGACTACCTGCGCGAGAGCGACCAGGTCGTCGGCGCGCTGGTCGAGGACCTGATGACCGGCGAGACCCGGGAGGTCCGGGCCAAGCAGGTGATCAACTCGACCGGCGTATGGACCGACGACACGCAACAGCTCGCCGACACCCGCGGCGAGTTCCACGTCCGGACGTCCAAGGGCGTGCACTTCACGGTGCCGCGCGACCGGATCCAGCTCGACACCGGGCTGATCCTGCGCACCGAGAAGAGCGTGCTGTTCGTGATCCCGTGGGGCCGGCACTGGCTGATCGGCACCACCGACACCGACTGGGAGCTCGACAAGGCGCGGCCGGCGGCGACCTCGACGGACATCGAGTACCTGCTCGAGCACGTCAACCGGGTCCTGGTCAGCCCGCTGACCCTGGCGGACATCGAGGGCGTGTACGTCGGACTGCGGCCGCTCGTGGCCGGGGCCGCGGAGTCGTCCGCCAAGCTGTCCCGCGACCACTCGGTGGCCCGCCCGGTGCCCGGCATGGTCGTGGTGGCCGGCGGCAAGTACACCACCTACCGCAAGATGGCCGAGGACACGGTCGACGCGGCGGTGCGCGGCCTCGACCAGGAGAACGTGCCGGAGTCGGTGACCCGGGATATCCCGCTGCTCGGCGCCGAGGGCTACAGGGCACTGTGGAACCAGCGGCACGAGCTGGCCGACAACTGGGGCCTGCACGTGCACCGGATCGAGCACCTGCTCAACCGGTACGGCTCCCTCTGCTTCGAGGTGCTGCGCCTGATCGCGCAGGACCGGGGGCTGGCCGAGCCGCTGCCGGGCGCCGACGACTACCTGCGCGCGGAGGCGGTGTACGCGGCCAGCCACGAGGGCGCGCTGCACCTCGACGACGTGCTGGCCCGGCGCACGCGGGCGTACTTCGAGACGTTCTCCCGCGGCGTCCAGGCGGCGCCGGACGCGGCCCGGCTGATGGGTGGCGTGCTGGGCTGGACGCAGGCCGACGTCGATCGCGAGGTGGCCGCGTACGGGCAGGCCATCGAGGCGGACCGCAAGGCGCAGGAGGCGACCGACGACGCGGCGGCCGACGCGGCCCGCCTGGTCGCGGTGGACCTGGGCTGACCGTTCACGAGAGGGGGACCCGCTGTCGGGTCCCCCTCTCCCGGTTCCGACAAGCTGTATAGTACAGCTATGTCCGCCGCACCCGCCCGCACCAACCCCTTCCAGCAACCGCGCGCCGTCTGGGCCGTCGCGTTCGCCTGCGTCGTGTCGTTCATGGGCATCGGTCTGGTCGACCCGATCCTGCCGGCGCTCGCCGACGACCTGCACGCCACTCCCAGCCAGGTGTCCCTGCTGTTCACCAGCTACCTCGTGGTGACCGCGGTCGCGATGCTGGTGGTCGGCGCGGTGGCCAGCCGGATCGGCGCGAAACGCACGCTGGTCGTCGGCCTCGTGATCATCGTGGTGTTCGCGGCCCTGGCCGGCGCGTCGGACTCGATCAGCGGGATCGTCGGCTTCCGGGCCGGCTGGGGACTGGGCAACGCGCTGTTCATCGCGACCAGCCTCGCGGTGATCGTCGCCTCGGCCAGCGGCGGCTTCGCCGGGGCGATCATCCTCTACGAGACGGCGCTCGGCCTGGGCATCGCGGTCGGCCCGCTGCTCGGCGGCGAGCTCGGCAGCATCAGCTGGAAGGGCCCGTTCTTCGGCGTCTCGGCGCTGATGTTCATCGCCCTGGTGGCGACCATCGCGTTCGTGCCGGCGCTGCCGAAGCCCGCACGGCCGACGAGTCTCGCCGCGCCGCTGCGCGCCCTGCGGCACCGCGGGTTGCTGGTGATGGGCCTCACCGCGCTGCTCTACAACTGGGGCTTCTTCACGATGCTCGGGTACGCGCCGTACCCGATGGAGCTCGACGCGCACCGGCTCGGCCTGGTCTTCACCGGCTGGGGCCTGCTGGTCGCGCTGTTCAGCGTCTTTTTCGCGCCGCGGCTGCAGGCCCGGTTCGGCA